>CAVRDQ010000020.1:0-79350 GCA_963719655.1 uncultured Acidobacteriota bacterium
GCGGCGGGCCAGCATCTTGAGCTGCATACCTTTGCGCTGTGCCAGCGCGCTGAGGCTGGCAATGTCGCTTTCGACAAAGGTGCCGCCCAGTCCGACGCCGGCCTGCAGGCAGCGCGGCCCGATGCGCTTATCCAGGCCAAGGGCGAGCGAGAGGTCGCAGGCATCGGCCTCCACCTGCTCGCAGAGCGCGGCCATCTCATTGATGAACGAAATCTTGGTGGCCACAAAGGCGGTCGAGGCCTCGCGCACCAGTTCGGCGGTCTCCCGGCTGGTGACGATGACCGGCGCGCCGCGCATGACCAGCGGACGGTAGAGGATCTTCAACTTCGCGATGGCATCCAGCGCGGTAGTGCCGAAGAGCAGGCGGTCGGGCTGGTTGAAGTCCTCCACGGCGCAGCCTTCGGTGAGCAGGATGGGATGCGAGACGACGCCCACGTCCAGTCCCAGGGTATTCACCTTCATGGCAATCCGCGTGGCCGTGCCCACAGGCGCCGGCGTACAGATCAGCAGAAGACTGCCGGCGGGAGCCACGGCGGCCAGCTTCATGGCGCGCGTCTCGCTTTCGGCCGGGTCGTCCTGCGCCAGGTAGATGATGTTGGAACGCGCCACCTGGGTCTCGATCTCTGTGGAGTAGGTGAGCCGTCCGGCACGCACGTTGCGGCGGATGATCTCCTCCAGATTTTTCTCGTAGAAAGGTATCTGCCCCTGGGCCAGCGCGCGGACCTTCTCGTGCTCGGCGTCGCAGCAAACCACCGGCGTTCCAAAGTCGGCAAGGCAGGCGGAGAGGACAGTACCAAGGTATCCTGCGCCGTAGACTGTGATCTGCATAAGCACCTCGTCGCTTCGCATTCCCACGGCGCGGACAGGCCGGCCGGGGAAGGATAGCGCGCGTCATCCTCGGATGGCACTGCGCCTCATCCCATTAAGCGGCTAAACCTGCAGGCTGGCAATGGTACGTTCGCCCGTGGCAGCTCGGCAGAGGGGCATGTACGGTTGGTTTGTGGGGGGCGGTTCAGCGCGGCGTTGCGGAGAGGGGAATCTCGGCGAGGTCGGTCCACTGGTGGCCGCAGCCGCGGACAAAGCTCAGGCTGGCCACCGAGACGCGATGCGGTCCGGCGAAGTGCTCCCAGCGCTGCTTGCTGTCGGCCAGCACCACGGCGGCGCGCTCCGGGGTGTCCAGCTTGGCCACGGTTACGTGCGGCATGTAGGGTAGAGGCTCGTTGTAACAGAGTGGGCCGCGGTTGAGCAGGTCATGCAGCTCCCGCATGCGGTACCCGGAGTGCACCACGCGGATGAAGACCGTCGGCGTCACCGGCAGGAAGCTCTCCACGTCGCCCAGCTCCACCTGGAAGGGCGCAACCTTGGCGCAGGACTCCAGCAGCATGGCCACGGCCTCGTCCTCGCCGCCATGGAGCGGCCGCGGAGGCAGAACCGTGACGTGCGTAGGCAGGTGGGCATGCTCGGGATGCAAATCCCGGCGGAGCCCGTCTACGAACGCTCCCAGCTGGTCCCGGATGTATCCGACCAGCGCGTATTGAACAGTACCAGGATCACACGGCATACAAACCTATTCATTATATGCGCTGGCACCGCGGCCGCAAGACGTTTCAGCCGGGCGCACGGGGGGCTCCGGGCCGGACGCCAGACCCATCACCAGCCGACGGGAGGGAGATCAGTGGAAAACGGGCTTGCCGCGCACCTTGCGCAGCAGCAGCACCAGGATGGCCGAGAGCGCGCCGACCAGCGCCAACCCCTGGTACACATCCACAAAGGCCAGCAGGTAGGCCTGCTGTTGCACCTGGAGGTAGACCAGCCCCAGGGTGGATTGCAGGGTGGAGGCCTTGGCGGGCAGGTGCAGGAAGAGATAGCCATGCACGCCGCTGACCTGGCGCAACAGGTGGAGGTTGCCGGGGTTGATCGAGGCGGTCAGAGTGTTCTGGTGCACCTGGCTGCGCCGCGCGATGAAGGTGCTGACCATGGCGATGCCCACGCTGCCGCCGACGTTGCGCACCAGGTTCAACATGCCGGTGGCCGAGCCCATCTCGTCGCGGCGCAGTTGCGCGGTGCCGGCCACGTTGATGGGGACGAAGAGGAATCCGATGGCCGAGCCGGCCAGAATCTGCGGCCAGAAGACGGTCGTCGGGGCAATCCCCAGGTAGATGTGCGACAGTTGCCAGGCGGCGTAGGCAAAGATGAAAAATCCAAAGATGAGGATGATGCGCTGGTCCATGCGAGTGACCAGTTGCCCCACCAGGATCATGGAGACCATGGCGCCCAGCCCCAGCGGTGAAGTGACAATGCCGGCCACCAGCGCCGAATAGCCCATCATCTGCTGCAGGAATTGTGGATTGACCAGTCCGATGGCATACAGCAGAAAGGTGGTAAAGAACATCAGCACCACGCAGACGGAGAAGTTGCGATGGCGAAAGATGCGCAGGTCCACCATCGGCTTTTCCGCGCGGATCTCCCGGGCCACAAATATGATGAAGCCCACGACGGCCAGCAGGCCCATCCAGCGGATGAAGCCCGAGGCGAACCAGTCATTCTCCTGCCCTTTGTCGAGAAAGACTTCCTGGCATCCCAGCCAAAGCGACAGCGCGGCAAAGCCAATCCCGTCGAGCGGTCCGGGGTCGGAGTCCCGCACCCAGGGCGGATCCTCCACCGTCTTCTGCACGGCCCACATGCCCAGCGCGCCCAGCGGAATGTTGATGTAGAAGATCCAGCGCCAACTGTAGTTGTCGGTCAGCCAGCCGCCCAGGATGGGGCCGATGACCGGCGCCACCACCACGCCCAGTCCGAAGAGCGCGTTGGCCGCACCCTGCTGATTGGGCGGAAAGCTCTCCATGAGGATGGCCTGCGAGATGGGTGCCAGTCCGCCACCGCCCAGCCCCTGAATGATGCGCATGGTGAGCAGCATCGGCAGATTCACCGAGAGTCCGCAGAGCAGGGACGCCAGCGTGAAGACGAAGATACAGGCCAGCAGAAAGCGTTTGCGCTGGAATCGGTTGCCCAGCCAGGCCGTCAGCGGCAGCACGACGGCGTTCGAGATCAGGTAGGAGGTCAACACCCAGGTGGCCTCCGAGTAAGAGGCCGACATGCTGCCCGCAATGTGGGTCAGCGCGACGTTGGCAATCGTCGTGTCCAGCACTTCCATAAAGGTGGGAATGATGACCGAGATGGCGATGAGCCAGGGATTGACCGTCGGCGTCCAGCGGGCGTTCTCCTGTATCTCCTGCACTGTAATGGCCGAGCCCATGGTCTGTGCCTATCGCCGCCGTGCGGGCTCCTTGTGCAGGTGGAGAAAGATGGCTACGGACTCCCTGACGCGCTCTCCGGCGGCGCGATTGCTTAACGTGAGTTCGGGATCGAGCATGGCGTTCAGGACGAAGTCGCCCAGCACGAGCGAGATAAACTGCTCGGCCGACTTGCGGTAATTGGGGCCGCCGATGCGGCAGGACTTGAGGTACTCGGTCAACAGGCCGTAGCCGCGATCGCGGCACTCGCGCCACAGCTGGCGGCAGACCTCGGGAAAGTCCTTCACCTCGGCCACCATGATGCGGTAGAGGGTGAGAAACTCCGGCGAGCGGAACATGCCGAGCACCATGCGGCCAATGTCGGTGAGCACCAGCCGCGGCGGCTCTCCGCTGGCGATGAAGTATTCATGCCGGGTGAAGAGCCGCTCCATGTGCGTGGTGATGACGGCCACGAAGAGCTCGGCCTTGGTGGGATACAGGGCGTAGAGCGTCTGCTTGCTGGTCCGGGCGCGGCGCGCAATCAGGTTGGTGCTGGCCTTCTGGTAGCCCTTTTCGAGAAAGACCGCGGCGGTCACTTCCAGGATGGCGCGGCGATAGTTCTCCGAATCAACCAGTGGAGGACGGCCTCGTCCGGTCCTGGAGCCTGCGGTGCGCGGCTTGGCGGCAAGGGTCATGAATGTGTACCAGCCGGTACAGTAAATAACGCAATATTATATGTACCGGCCGGTACGCTTCGTCAAGGGAATTTACCCAGGCTGGTGCAAAGGCCTCAGGCGGGGATGCCGAGGTGCTGGCGCAGCTTTTCGAGCGCGGCCTCGGAGGTCAGTCCGTACTTGCGTCGCAAATCGTCGGGCTTGCCGTGTTCAATGAACTGATCGGGCCAGCCGACGCGCACCATGGGCGTCGAGAGTCCGGCGCGGCTCAGCTCCTCCAGCACGGCGCTGCCAAAGCCGCCGGCCAGGGCGTGGTCCTCCATCGTGACCAGCACCTCGGATTGCGCCGCGTAGCGGAGTACCAGTTGCACATCCAGGGGCTTGGCAAAGCGCGCGTTGATGACCGCGGCGGCGACGCCTTCCTTGGCCAATTTCAGCGCCAGCTCCTGCGCCACCGGAAGCATGCTGCCCAGCGAGAAGATGGCGACGCGTGGGTTCTCGCCCGGCGCGATGACCTCGGCCTTGCCGATCTCCAGTGCCACGGGCTGCTCCTTGACCACCGTGCCCGGGCCGATGCCGCGCGGATAGCGAATGGCGACCGGGCCGGGATGAAGCATCGCGGTGTAGAGCATATCTGCCAACTCGTCTTCATCCTTCGGGCTCATGTGGACGATGTTGGGAATGCCGCGCAGGAAGCTGATGTCAAAGAGGCCGTGGTGCGTGGGACCGTCATCGCCGCTCAATCCGCCGCGATCCATGCAGAAGACGACGGGAAGGTTCTGCAGGCAGACGTCATGCACAATCTGATCGAAGCCGCGCTGCAAAAACGTGCTGTAGATGGCGACGAAGGGCTTCATCCCGCGCGCCGCCAACCCGGCGGCGAACAGCACGGCATGTTCTTCGGCAATGCCGACGTCAAAGTACTTGCCGGGATGAATGGCGCGGAAGCGGTCGAGCGCCGTGCCGTTGGGCATGGCGGCCGTGATGGCCACAATGCGGTCGTTGGCCGTGGCGAGCTTCGCCGTGGTGTCGGCAAATACCTCGGAGTAGGTGCGCTGGCCGAGTGCCTTGGTCTCACCGGTTTCGGGGTCGTACGGGCCCAGGCCGTGGAACTTCTTCTGCATCTCTTCGGCCGGCTCAAAGCCGCGACCCTTCTGGGTCAACACGTGCAGCAACACGGGGCGGTCAAGCGTCTTCAGGAACTGGAAGATTCGGATCAACTCGCCGATGTCATGGCCGTCCACCGGGCCGTAATAGCGCAGGCCAAATTCCTCGAATAGGACGGAGGGCCACAACATACCTTTCGCGGCCTCTTCGGCCTTGCGTGCCATTTGGGCTGCACGGTTTCCGCCCACCTTCTCCACCAGGCGCGCCGCGCGCTGGTGCAGGTGGTGATACTGCGGACTGGTGACGATCTTGTTGAAGTAGGTGGCGATGGCCCCGACGTTCTTGTCAATGGACCACTTGTTGTCGTTGAGGACGATGATCATCCGCTTGGTCTGCGCGGCGACGTTGTTCAGCGCCTCATGGGTGATGCCGCAGGTGAAGGCGGCGTCGCCGGCCAGGGCGACCACGTGCTCAGTGCCGCCCATCTTGTCGCGCGCCACGGCCATGCCCAGCGCGGCGGAAAGTGCCGTGCCGGCGTGCCCGGCGCCGAACGAGTCGTGCTCGCTCTCCGTGCGCAGCATAAAGCCGTTCAGTCCGCCCGGCGTGCGGATGGTGGCGAATCGGTCGCGCCTGCCCGTGAGCAGTTTGTGCACATAGGCCTGGTGGCTTACGTCGAAGAGGAAGTGATCCGCCGGCGTGTCGAACGCGTAGTGCATGGCAATGGTCAGCTCGACCACGCCGAGGTTCGGGCCAAGGTGTCCGCCGGTGCGTGAAAGCACGGTGATCAGTTCGCTGCGAATCTCCGCGGCAAGCTGGGTCAGCTCGGCCAGGGTCAAACGCTTCACGTCGGCCGGCGAATGAATCGAATCTAAAATCGGTGTCATGCTGGATGCCTATGTTACTGCCGAAGCCGGCGCTCGTGGAGCTTTTTCCCCGCCCACCGGCCCGGGTGCGACCAAAGCGGTAAAGTCCGCCCCGGCAGAATCAGATCTTAAGTGCGCTTCTTGCGCTTACTTGCGCCTTTGCGGACGGGCGTGGATTGCGGCTTGCCAAAAACGCGCGCGAAGATCTTGTCCACGCTCTTAAGCTGGCGCTTCAGGTCAAAGGCGCGCAGAAGGGTGCGGCGCGGCACGTGCGAGGTAATCTCAGGATCGGCCAGCACCATCTCGCGGAAGTTCTTCTCCTCGCGCCAGGCCTGCATGGCGTTGCGCTGCACAATCCGGTAGGCCTGCTCGCGCAGCACTCCGGCTTCCACCAGATCGAGCAGCAACTGGCCGCTGAAGACCAGTCCGCCGGTGGAGTTCAGGTTGCGCATCATGCGCTCGGGATAGACCAGCAGGGTGTCAATCAGGTTCGTCGTCTTGGCCAGCAGGTAGTCCAGCAGGATCGTCGAATCCGGAAGAATGACCCTCTCCACCGAGCTATGCGAGATGTCGCGCTCGTGCCACAGCGCCACATCCTCAAAGGCCGGGCCAACGTTGCCGCGGATCACGCGCGCCAGGCCGCTGATCTGCTCGCAGGTGATTGGGTTGCGCTTGTGCGGCATGGCCGAGGAGCCCTTCTGCTTCTCGCTGAAGAACTCTTCCGCCTCGCGCACCTCGGTCTTCTGCAGGTGGCGCACCTCGGTGGCAATCTTATCCAGCGTGCAGGCGATGGTGGCCAAGGTGGCCACGTAGAAGGCGTGGCGGTCGCGCTGGATGACCTGCGAGCTGACGGCCGCGGCCGTTAAGCCCAGGCGCTTGCAGATGGCTTCTTCGTACTTGGGGTCGAGGTGCGCGCCGTTGCCCACGGCGCCGCTCAGCTTGCCCACGCGCATCTGCTCCACGGCAAAATCCAGGCGGGCCAGGTTGCGCTGCATTTCGCTGTACCAGTTGGCAATCTTCAGTCCAAAGGTGATGGGCTCGGCGTGCACTCCATGGGTGCGGCCAATCTGCGGCGTGTCCTTGAATTCCAATGCGCGGCGCTTCAGCACCACGAGGAACTTCTCCACGTCTGCGCGCAGAATGCGCGATGCCTGCTGCACCAGCAGGGCCTGCGCGGTGTCCACCACGTCGTTGCTGGTCAGCCCGTAGTGCAGCCAGCGCGACTGCGGCCCCACTTTCTCCGCCACGGCCTGGGTAAAGGCGATGACGTCATGCTTCACCTCGGCCTCCACCTGGTGGATGCGGGCGACCTCGAAATTGGCGCCCTTGATGCGGATGGCGCGGGCGGCACTCTTCGGCACGATGCCGGCTTCGGCAAGCGTCTCACTGGCGGCCACTTCCACTTGCAGCCAAGTCCGGAACTTGTTCTCGTCGCTCCAGATGTGGCCCATTTCAGGACGGGTATAACGGGGAATCACGGCGTTCTCCTCACGGCGAAATCAGGCACATTGGCCGGAAACTCCATTGTAACAACCCGGGGGCGTGGCGGAGACCGCGAATCACGGCCAAAAAAATAGGCTGGGGGTTTCCCAGCCTGATCAGGAGGTTCCTTTTCTCTGAAGAGCTGCCCGGCGGAAAAGGTAAGCCGGTACATGAGCTATATCGGATTGCCAGGGGGAGAACTTGAGCGCGGCGGCAAAAAACTTCTGCCCCGGCTCTTAAACCTTGCTAACGCCCAGCAGGGCGCTCATCTCGTCGTAGAGGAAGCCCTGGCCCGGTCGGTAAGGCTGCACCCACTTGCCGTCCAGTACAAACTGCGGAATCGCGCGTTTGCCGGTGTTGCGGACGACTTCGTCCGCGGCGCCGGGCGTGGTCTCAATGTTGACTTCGGTGTAGGCGATTTTGTGCTTGTCCAGGAAGCGTTTGGCTTCGCGGCAATCTCCACACCAGGGAGCGGAATAAACAAGAAGTTCCATATCGAAATAGATGCCTCTGCCGCAGCGGAGGGTTCATCTTCCGGCCGAAAAAATTGTGTCTTCCTACAAAAATATGTGGAGAAAACAAGAGCGCCTCCGCGGATGCCGGAGGCGTTCTGTTTGTGTTGCGGAGGCAGCTAGTTGTTCATCAGCAGTGCCCCGTCGGTCTTTTCCTCTCCCACCTCGCGGTAGAAGAGCTGGTTGTTTTCGAGGTAGACCTCGACGAAGGCCGGGCGGGTTTTGATGCTGCCCTGGATCAGCGCCTCGCTGAGCGGATCCTCGACGTACTTTTGCAGCGCGCGACGCAACGGACGTGCGCCGTAGCTGCGGTCGGTGATCGTCTTTTCCAGAATCCACTTGCGGGCGTCTTCGGTGACCGTGATGGTGATGGCCCGCTGCGCCAGGTTGTGGTTCAACTGCATCACCATCAACTCCACAATCTGGATCAGATCGTGTTCGCTGAGGGCGCTGAAGATGACGACCTCGTCCAGGCGGTTGAGGAATTCTGGGTTGAAGGTCTTTTTGACCTCGCCGCGCACCATCTCCTCCACCTTGTCGCTGATGGATTCCTCTTTGGTGGAGGCAAAGCCCAAGCCTTCGCGCTTTACCATGTGGCGCGCGCCAATGTTGCTGGTCATGATGAGGATGGTGTTCTTGAAGTCCACCGTGTTGCCCAGCCCGTCGGTGAGCTGGCCATCCTCAAACACCTGCAACAGGATGTTGAAGACATCCGGATGCGCTTTTTCGATTTCATCCAGCAGCACGACCGAATACGGCGCGCGCTTGACGCGCTCGGTCAACTGGCCGCCCTCCTCGTAGCCCACATAGCCTGGAGGCGAACCGATCAGCTTGCTGACCGAATGCTTCTCCATGTACTCCGACATGTCAAAGCGGATCAGGCTCTTCTCGCTGCCGAACATGAACTGCGCCAGCGTCCGTGCGACTTCGGTCTTGCCCACGCCCGTGGGGCCCAGGAAGAGGAACGATCCGATGGGCCGCGCCGGATTCTTGAGGCCGGCGCGTGAGCGGCGGATGGCCCGCGCCAATGCGCTGATGGCCTTCTCCTGGCTGATGACGCGCTTGTGCAGCTCTTCTTCAATGCGCAGAAGTTTCTGCGACTCTTCTTCCTTGATGGCCGACACCGGCACGCCGGTCCAGCGCGAAACGACTTCTTCAATGTCTTCGCGCTGCACTACGCCCGTGCTGGTCTCATCCATGTGAAACTTGTCGCGCAGCAGGCGCAGGTTCTCGCGCTCTTTGCGTTCTTCATCGCTGTAGAAGCGCGCCTTCTCGAACTCGTGGTTCGCAATGGAATTCTCCATGCGATGCACGATGAACTTGATGCGCTTCTGCACCTCGGTGATCTCTTCCGGCATGGCCGACTGGCGCAGCTTCACGCGCGCGCCGGCCTCGTCAATCAGGTCAATCGCCTTATCGGGTAGGAAGCGGTCCGGAATGTAGCGGTTGGAGTGCGAGACCGCGTACTCGATGGACTCGTCGGTGTAGCTGACGGCGTGGAACTTCTCGTAACGCTCCTTGATGCCCATCAGGATCTTGATGGAGTCGGCCTCGTTCGGCGGCGGCACCTTGACGGATTGGAAGCGGCGCTCGAGCGAACGGTCCTTCTCGATGGACTTGCGGTATTCACCCGGCGTGGTGGCGCCAATGCACTGAATCTCGCCGCGTGAAAGCGCCGGCTTCAGGATGTTGGCCGCGTCCAGCGAGCCTTCGGCAGAGCCGGCACCGACCAGCGTGTGCAGCTCGTCAATGAAGATGATCGAATTCTGGTTCTCGATCAGTTCCTTCATGATGGTCTTCAGCCGCTCTTCGAACTGGCCGCGGTACTTGGTGCCGGCGACGATCAGCGAGAGGTCCAGGGCCAACACGCGTTTCTCGGCCAGGAAGCTGGGCACCTCGCCATCGGCGATGCGCTGCGCCAGGCCTTCGACGATGGCCGTCTTACCGACGCCGGGCTCGCCGATCAGCACAGGGTTGTTCTTCGTGCGGCGGCACAGGATCTGTATGGTGCGGTCCACCTCGCCATCGCGGCCCACCAGCGGGTCGAGCTGATTTTCCATGGCGGCCTGCGTCAGGTCGCGGCTGAATTCGGCCAGCAGGGAGTTTTCGCGGTTGGCGGCCGCACGCTGCGGCGGCTGCGCCGCCTTCTCCTGCGTGGTGCGCTGCAACTCCTCGCGGATGGCCGCCAGCTTGAGGCCGCGCTCGGCCAATATCTCCGAGGCGAAGCACTTCTCCTCGCGCAGCAGGCCCAGCAGAAGATGCTCGGTGCCGATATGCTTGTGGCCCAGGCGCTCGGCCTCCTCACTGGCATAGGCCAGCACGCGCTTACATTCATTGCTCAGGGGCAGGTCCACACTGGTGCTGACCTTCTCACGGATGGTCGTGTGTGCCTCGATCTGCTTGCGAATCGAGTCCACCGACGAATGCTGGCGCAGGAAACGGTTGGTCAGCGCCTTGTCTTCGCGCAGTAATCCCAGCAGCAGGTGCTCCGTTTCAATGTACGGAGAGCCGAACTGGCTGGCCTCATACCGGGCGAAGAAGATGACGCGCCGCGCTTTCTCCGTGTAGCGTTCAAACATTCTGATTCCTCCAGCCCCTCCCCGGCGATCCTGAACCGCCCGGGGGAGCCTTCTCGCTGCCCCAACATCGCCGCCTTCCGCCAACCGCAGACAAAAGACGAACCTTCCTCCGAACAAACCAACCGCCGGAACCAACAAAAACAGCGGAGCTGACGTCACACTGCCAACTTCAACAACCTGTCTGTCCGTACCCTCACTATGCCACTAAAACCACGGTGAAGCTAAGAAAATCAACCCCGCCCGGCACCCTTGGTCACGCCGGAAGCGGGCTGAATTTCACCGTCCCGCAGTGCGCCGCCCTTCAATTCCAGAATGCGGTCGCAGCGCCCTGCAAAATCAAGGTTATGCGTCACCACAATCGAGGTCAGCCGGTGATCCGCGTGCAGGCGGGCAATCAACTCAAACACCGCCTCTGCCGTGCGCGTATCCAGATCGCCCGTGGGCTCATCCGCCAATAGCAGCCTGGGACGGGTGACCAGTGCGCGCGCCAGGCTGATGCGCTGCTGCTCTCCGCCGCTCAGCTCGCCGGAGCGATGGTGTCCGCGGTCGGCCAGGCCAACTTCGGCCAGCCACTCGGCGGCTTCCCGCTCCGCCTGGCGGCGGCTTACTCCCCTTAGATACAAGGGCATAGCCACGTTTTCCAGGGCGGTGAATTCCGGCAGCAAGTAGTGAAATTGCCACACATAGCCGATCTGACGGTTGCGGAAGCTGGCCGCCGATTCCTCATCGAGGCCGCTCAGCGGCGTTCCGTCAAAGATCACCTCGCCGGCGGAGGGTGTATCCAGCGCGCCAAGCATATGCAGCAGCGTGCTTTTGCCCGTGCCGCTCTGCCCCACAATGGCCAGCAACTGGCCCTCCGGAACCTGGAAGGACAGGTTGTCAAAGAGCACAAGGTCCGCGCTGCCAGAGCGATAGACCTTTCGGAGACCTTCCACGCGGAGGATCCCGCTATGTTCGATTGGATGCAATCCGCGACCTCCATGGTGCAAATTCGCAGCCGTGCGGAGTTCAAAAAAGTCCGGGCCACGACGGACAAAGCCGTGGCTTCCATTAGACCACGCTACGGCAAGCCTGGCAGGCAACTGCACCACCCATGATGCAGTCGTCGCGCTCCGGTTGGGTGCGCGGCGCTCCAGGCGTCTCGCGCATCCCTAATCATCGTGCTGGCGGCTACTGCGTCGCCAGGGCCGGGGCAAAGACCTCGGGATGGCCGTCGTTGGGCGCGGGTTTCAGTCCAAGCAGCTTGGTCATCAGCGAGTAGATGTTGATGTTCTCAAAGGCCGGAAGGTGCGAGCCGGGGCGGAAGGCCGGACCTTCTGCGATAAAAATCGCACGCATGGACTCCAGATCGTTGTCGAATCCATGGTTGCCCAGGTCGAGGGTCTTGCGCTTGGAGAGGAACTCGCGGGTATCAAAACTCCAGCCCTCGTCGGCCAGGGCCAGCACGGGAGCGATGCGCGGGTTGCCCGTGTAGTGCCAGCGCGCGGGGAGGTTCTCCCGCAGCCAGGCGTGCAGGTGCGGCACGCGGTTGAGTCGCTCGACCAGTGCGGCCTGGTTGCCATCCCTGGCGCGGAGGGCGAAGAGCGGCGAGCCGTCAATGAATTCGATGGTAGAGGGATCGAGGTAGTCGTCAAAGACAAGGCGCTGTGAGGCGGGCGTGTAGGCCATGCCGTGGTCGCTGACGATGATGAGGTTGACCTTGCCCCACCATCCGCGCTGCTTGAGCCCGGCGACGAGCTGGCCGATGGTCGCATCCACCGAGCGCACGGCCTCGCGCGTCTGCTGTGACTCGGGGCCAAAGTGGTGGCCGGCCGTATCCACGTCACTGAAGTACAGCGAGAGATAGCAGGGCTGCGGTGTCTCAGCCAGGTAATCGAGCGCCATCTCCACGCGGCGCGCGTTGGGCAGTTTTTCGTCGTAGGCGAGCCAGTGCGTGGGGCGAACGCCCTCAATGGCGGCCTCCGAACCGGGCCAGAAGATGGGTGCGGCGTGGCAGCCTTGTTTTTCGGCGGTCACCCAGATGGGCTCGCCACCCCACCACGCGGCGTCGGCCACGGCATGGCGGTCGCTCATGCTGAAGCGCTCGTGGGTTGCGGGGTCGTACATCTTGTTGCCGACGATGCCGTTGTGCGCCGGATAGAGCCCGGTGGCGATGGCATAGTGATTCGGAAAGGTCTTGGTGGGGAAGACCGAGATGAGCGCGTCGGCTCGAACGCCGGCCGTGGCCAGGGCGCGCAGGTTGGGCGCCTCGTAGAGATCGGTGCGGTCGAGATAATCATTGCGAAAGCCGTCAATGGAGACCAGCAGCACGGGATTGCGCTGCGCCAGGGCCAAACCGGCCAGCAGCAGGAGAAGGATGATGGTGCTGACGGTACGGCGCAGGGCGGAATGACGTTGCATGATCTTCGACCTCAAACTTTTCAAAGTTCAGGATTCCAAATCTATGTACGGCGTTTATTCGTAGCGCAAAGCCTCGGCGGGCAACACTCGCGCCGCGGAGTGTGACGGATAGAGCGTGGCGACAAAACTGATGCCCAGCGAAACCATGGCAACCAGCAGTCCATCCAGAGCGCGCGGCGCAAAGGGAACGTAATCCATGGTGTAGACCTCGGCGGAAAGCGCGATCCAATGCTGATGTCCGGCGAGGATGGCCACCGTGTAGCCCACGACGAGCCCGAGCCCGGTGCCGAGGATGCCGATCAGCAATCCCTGCCAGACGAAGATGCGGCGCACCTGGCTGCGGCGCGCTCCCATGCTGACCAGCACGGCGATGTCACGCGTCTTCTCCATCACCATCATGATGAGCGAGATGAGGATGTTGAGCGCGGCGACAAAGACGATCAGTCCGATGGTGATGAAGGTGACGATGCGTTCCAGACGCAGGGCGCGGAAGAGCGCGTGGTTCTGCTCCATCCAGTTGGTGGTCTGGTAGCCCTGCCCTGCGGCCTGCTCCACCTGGCGGCCAATGGCGGCGGCCTGGTAGATGTCGTCCACCTTGAACTCCATGACGCTGGCGACATCGCCCAGGCTGAAGAGGCGCTGCGCGTCGGCCAACGAGCAGAGCGCCCAGGTCGAGTCGTAATCATAAAAGCCGGATTGCATGAGCCCGGTGACCTTGAAGCGCTGGTAGCGCGGCGCCATGCCAAAAGGGGTCAGCTCTCCCTGCGGGCTGGTGACCAGCACGACCGAGCCGACGCTGGCGCCGAGGGTCTGCGCCAGGTCCTTGCCAAGCACAATTGGGGGCAGCGAAGCGAGGCGCGCGGCGGCATCGGCGGTGGCAGAGCGCGGCGTGACAGAGTTGGACGGGCTGCCGGCTGTATCGGTCGTCGCGCCGGAGCTATCCTCCACGGATGGCTGCTCCTGCGCCTGTTCCAGTGGCTGGGCCGAACCCTCGCGCACGCCATCCAGCAGACTGGTGACCCTGCGTTCGTCCTTTGGCACGATGCCCTTGAGAACGGCGCCACCGGCGCGCGAGCCGCGGCTGATGAGCACCTGCTCGTAGATGGCCGGCGCGGTGGCCAGCACATGAGGCTGCTTTTCCATTTTGCGCTGCACCGCCGCCCAGTCGGCGATGCCATCGTTTTCGACGCGCATCAGGTTGACGTGCGAGGTGGAACCCAGCAGCCGCTCCTGCAACTCCTGGCGAAAGCCGTTGTTGATGGCCAGGGCGATGATGAGCGAGGCGACTCCGGCGGCCACGCCCAGCACGCTGATGCCGGTGATGACTCCGATGACCGCCTGGCGGCGCTTGGCGCGCAGGTAGCGGGCGGCGATGAAGAGTTCAAAGCGCATGGCGGCATTATAGAAGCAAGGGCGGGGGAAGTGCGGTGCCGGGAGAAATGCCCAGAATAGGGCTTCGCATCCGATTCGCGGCAATTTACAATTGGCGCCATGGGGCGAGGCCTCGGTCTTGCCAGGACCCGAGCATCAGGATTTTCAGGCCAACCCTCCGCAGTACCCGGCAATGCTCATCTTCATGGAGCGGGAACCCGAAGCAGAATGGGAGTGAATGCCCCCTGGCGAGAGTCAGGAGGCGGCAAAACGGCAATGCCGATCCAGACTCTGACATTCCGAAGCCTTCCTGTGCTGTCGCGGCGCTGCCTCCGGTTCGCGCTCGTGGCGTGCCTGCTGCTGGGCAGTGCGCTTTTGGCCACCGCCCAGGATGTGCCGGCGGAAGAGCCGAAGCCTGCTCCGGATGCGACCCTGCCCAAGCCTGCCCCTTTCCCGGCGGCCGAGGAGGTTGCGCCTCCCGACGCGCCGCATCCTGGGGAAAAGGGCTTCGTGCCCATGACTCCTCGCGACCGCGCTCATCTTTTCTTTAAGGATTTTGTGCTCTCGCCGAATACCTACCTGGAGGGTGGCATCTCGGCCGTTGCGACCTTCTCCGTCGGCGAGCCGGATGGCTGGCCGCGCACCACCGATGGATTCATGCGGCGGCTCGGTTCGCAGACGGCACTGTTGATGATGGAAGAAGGCGGACGTCAGGCGCTCGATGACGCCGTGGGGTTGGAGCCCCGTTACTTCCGTTGTCGCTGCACAGGATTTTTGCCACGCACCGGCTACGCCATCAAGATGACCTTCTTCACCTTTGATGAGGCGGGGCGCTTGCGTCCGGACGTGCCGCGGCTGGCGGCCGATTATGGCGCCTCGATGATTGTGACGCGCTGGTATCCGGACAGGTATTCACCGCTGGACCAGGGCGTTCGCATGGGGCACACGCAGGTGGGCATTGACGTGGCACTCAATATCTTCCGCGAATTTTCTCCAGAACTGAAACGGGTCTTCCACGTGGGGGGCAAGAAAGCAAAGCCCGTGGCGCGAAGCGGAGAACTAGGCTCCTGGTGATCTTCGCCGTTTAGTCCATCGTGGCAGGATGCAGGGCGTTGTGGATGTGTAATCCAGCCAAACTTGCCCAAAACGATTGAGCAACTCCCGCTCCTCCAGCCGCACCATCCCATAGCCAGTCAATAACGCAAACAGAAAGAGCGCATAGCAGGCCGTGCTGCGCGTGGCCAGGCAAAGGCCAAGCATGGTGCAGACGTGTCCCAGGTAGAGGGGATGGCGCACCAGGGCGTGGGTGCCCGTGGTGATGAGCTGCGGCGGCCGGCCCGCGGGCTCCAACTCGTCGCGGCCGATGACGCGCATCAGGCTGAGCTCGTGGCCGCCCCGGATGTAGAGCGTGGCCGACACCGCCCACAGCAGCGGGGCCACCATCCAGGTTGCGGGGCGATGGTAGAGCATGACGCCGCGCCACGGAGCGCTCACGGCCCAGGCGGCCAGCCACATGACCACCCACAACGGGGCCAGCACCGTGAGCTTGTGCCGCGCCGCCCGCCAGCGATCGGTCCAGCCATGGACGAGGATCCAGTAGGCGGGAATGGTGGCATAGATGCCGCACAGGAGCCAGGCGGCGGTGCCGAGCAGCGTGATGGCCTTGGTCGAGAACATTCCGTGGCCAGCCTAGCAGAGGACCGGGCGGCCTCCAAATAAAAGCAGAGGGCAGCGCTTTTTCTTGTTTCGACCTTGAGCCGCGGGCCGAAGCTCGCCGCCCCGTTATGGCCGCGGATTGGAATCGTTGTATTCTCTTCAGCAGAGTGGAAGCTGCGGTGGGCGGCTTCCAAACTTCTGGCGGCCGCGCCCCCGTGGTGTGGCCACAACAAAAATATATGAGGTGCCTGTTGCGAGCGTTCTCGAAGACGTTGCTGTCCCTTTTACTCTGTTGCATGGTTCTGGCCCCGGCGGCCTTGATGGCGCAGGAGAAGCCGCCTGCCTACGACGTGCGCGAGCACTACACCAAGTACGAGTACCGCATCCCGATGCGCGATGGCGTGCGTTTGTTCACCGCCGTTTATGTGCCCAAGGATCAGACGCAGAAGTGGCCGTTCCTGTTTAATCGCACGCCGTACAGCGTGGGGCCGTATGGGGTGGAAAACTACTCGCAGCGGTTGGCGACCCTGGAGCTGATGCAGGCCGGATACATCTTCGTCAGTCAGGATGTGCGCGGCCGCAACATGAGCGAGGGTAAGTTCGTGGAGGAGTCGCCCTACAAGGATCACAAGGGTCCCAAGGACACCGACGAGACCACCGACATGTATGACACCATCGAGTTCCTGCTGAAGACGGTGCCGAACAACAACGGGCGGGTCGGCATCTGGGGCATCAGCTACCCGGGCTTCTACACCGCGGCCAGCATCATTGATTCGCATCCGGCGATCAAGGCGGCCTCACCGCAGGCGCCCATGGTGGACTTGTTCCGCGGCGACGACGCCTACCACGGCGGCGCCTTCATGTTGAACGCGAACTACGGCTTCTACAACTTCTTCCAGCCGCAGAAGAATCCTACCGACGAGCAGAAGGGTTTGGATATCCGCCACAACACCAGCAACGGATACGACTTACTGCTGAAGGCCGGCAACATACAGGACATTGACCGCAAGCTGTTGGAGGGTCGCAATCCGCTCTTCACCGATCAGGCGCGCCACAACACGATGGATGCCTTCTGGAAGCAGCGCGACCTGGTGCCGCGAATGAAGAACGTGCATTGCGCCGTGCTGACCGTGGGCGGATGGTTCGACGCCGAGGATTTGCAGGGGCCGCTCTCACTCTATAAGGCCATTGGAGATCTGAATCCCGGCACGGTGAACATGCTGGTGGAAGGTCCCTGGGTGCACGGCGGATGGTCTCGCTATGAGGGCCGCAAGCTGGGCAACGCCGACTTTGCGCAAAACACAGGAGACTTCTACCGCGCCCACATTCTGCTGCCGTTCTTTGAAAAGTATTTGAAGGATAAAACGACCGAGGAACTGCCCAAGGCCTACGTCTTTGAGACGGGCACGAACGTGTGGCGCAAGTACGATGCCTGGCCTCCGTCGAAGGCCGTGAAGAAGACGCTGTATCTGACTCCCGCGGGCGGTGTGAGCTTTGCCGAGCCGTCGAATGCCACGGGCCCGGCCAACGCCGCGAGTTACGACGAGTACGTCAGCGATCCCAACCACCCGGTGCCATTCGTCGGCTACCAGGCGCTGGACGTGCCGCAGGAATACATGGTCAGCGACCAGCGCTTCGCCGAGACGCGTCCCGATGTGCTGGTGTACCAGAGCGAGGTGCTGGACGATGACGTGACGATTGCCGGTCCGGTGAATCCGCGGCTATTCGTTTCAACCTCCGGAACCGACAGTGACTGGGTGGTGAAGCTGATTGACGTGTATCCGCCGAAGGAGCCCGAGGAGCGCCGCCGCCGCGCCGGCAACGACGTTGCGGTTCCGGAGACCGATCTGGCCGGCTGGGAGCAACTCATTCGCGGCGAACCATTCCGCGCTAAGTTCCGCCACAGTTGGGAGAAGCCCGAGGCGATGGTGCCCAGCAAGGTGGAGGAGATCGCCTTCACCATGCCGGACGTCAATCACACCTTCCGCCGCGGACATCGCATCATGGTGCAGGTGCAGAGCAGCTGGTTCCCGCTGGTGGACCGCAACCCGCAGACCTTCACGGATATTCCCACCGCCCGGCCCGAGGATTTCAAGAAGGCTACCGAGCGCGTGTATCACGAGAAGGGACACCTCTCCGGCATTGACGTGCTGGTGGTTGAACCATAGAGAAGTTCATCGCCGCAAAGTCAAGTTACTAAAGGGGACATCGGATGCGATGTTCCCTTTTTTCTTTGCTGGAAATTTCGTAACGTGGTGTCGGCTGTCCAAAGGAAACCTCTATGCGATACACATTGCGTTCCGTGGCGCTGTTGCCGTGTATGGCCCTGTTGCTGGGTGCGGCGGCGCCGGATAGTCCGCGCGCCCGCCTGGGGCGGGTGGAGTCGGCGATGGCCGCCGAGCTGGAAGCGCATGGCCAGCGCACCATGGGGCCGGGCGGGATGCACTGGAACTCGCGCCTGGAAGGCATCAACGACTGCCGCGCGCAGTTCAGCGTGCACAGCACCACGCATATCATTGACACGGTGGACAAGCTGGAGACCATGCAGGTTGCCGTGAGCGCCCTGGAGCCGGCCATCATGCAGGCCGACCAGCACGCGCTGCAGATGCCATGCGGCGGACAGTTCCAGTGCGTGACCGTGGCCACGCGCTGCACCAAGACGACGAAAGACGGCATCATGGTGGACTGCACCTCGATGGCCGAAAAACGGAAAGACGTGCTGGTGCTGCAGTATGACGGTGACGCCGGGGCCGCCCAGCGCATGATCCGCCTGATGAGCCAGGCCGTCGAAGCCTGCCGCCAGCCGGTGAGCGTGGAGTTCTAGCCGTCGCGCTGTGATCAGCGAATGGTGCAGATTGCATCAGGGCACTGGCAACTTAGAAACATGATTACGCAGAAAAAGCCCGCCGCGATGGCGGGCCTCTCTATTTGTGGTGCTGAAGATTATTGCTTCTCCGAAAGAAGAATGCCGCGCAGCAGTTGCACCGGCAGCGGCCCCTCGTTGAGAGCGCGGTTGTGGAAGTCAATGTTGGTGAACGACGCTCCTGTTTTGGCCTGGTAGTCCTTGCGCAGCTCGAGCCAGTCATGCAGTCCCACCCAATAGGTGACCAGTTGCACGCTGGTCAGCTTGGCCCTGGTCAGCTTGCCTTCGGCCTCGGCCTCGGTCTGGAAGGCGCGCTTGCACATCAGATCCATGGCCTCGGCGTCGGTCATATTGCGGCTGTGCATGCGGATGTCCAGGATGGTGTTGGCCAGCACGCGCAGGCGAATCTTGCGCATGATCAGCCGGAAGCGGGGATCGTTGTTGGCAAAGCCCTCGTCCATCATGATCTGCGCAATGTATTCGGCCCAGCCCTCCACGTAGGCGCCGTTGCCAAGCTGCGCGCGCAGCAGGCGGCGCGATTCCGGCTCCACGCTGTTGGCGTGCTCAAACTGCACGTAGTGGCCCGGCAGAGCTTCATGGATGGTGAGCCACTTCAGTGTCCAGTTGTTGTACTCGCGCAGTTTGCTTTCGGCCTTCGCCGCAGGCATTGCGGGGTCAATGGGCGTGACCCAATACTGCGCTTCGGCGCCGGGCTCCAAAGGCGGCGGAGCGTGGAAGCCGGCCACCGAGTAGCTGCCGCGCATGAATGGCGGCGTGGCAATCACCTTCAGGTTGTTGTGCTCACTCAGCTCGACGATCTTCTTCTGGCGGATGAAGGCGATGATGGAATCGAGCTCACCCTGGATGTGCGGCAGCAGGTCGGCGGGCTGCACGTGGTCGTCGCTGATGCGGCTGAGCACCTCGCCGATGATGAGGTTCTCGCGCGCAATGCCCGTCAGGTCGTTGTGATCGCCGTGCGTGGGATACATCTCGCGGTGCATGGGCAGGCTGATGCGCAGCATGTCGGCCCGCACTTCGACCATCTGCTGCTCGGCGACCTTGAGGGTCTCATCCACACTGACCGGAGTCTCCATGACGAGGCGGAACTTTTCGGCGTAGAGCTCCGGACCCAGCCGCCAGGTGACCTTGCTGGGGCGCTTGCCGTAGTCCTCCTTGAGCCAGCCGGAAAACTCTTCGAGGGCGGCCAGGGCCTTGGGCGCGGCGGCCTCATAGCGGGCCAAAAGCGGCGAACCGGCGGGAATGGCGGCCTTCACGTCATTGCGTACCAGGTCAATGTTGCCCGCGTTCTCTTCAATGGCCGTCGAGGTCTTGATCGGATCGCCGTTGGTCAGCACTTCGCGGGCCTGGTGCAGGAATCGCGGAATCTGCTCGATGCGCGCGACGACGTGGCCAAGGCGAACCTCGGCCGGAGCGTAGTTCTGCGTCATGGGCAGGAACAGCGCGCTGCCGATCAGTTCGACGTAGGTGGTGGGATCATGCCGGTAGCTCTGGATGCGGTCGAGTTCAAGCAGCGCGGAGTCAATGGTATCTGTGATGAGCTGCCGGTCTGCCTTCTGTTCGCGCGTAAGCGGCGCGCCGTGGAAGTTGGCAAAGCGCTGCCGCCACTGGAGATAGAACTTGCGCTGTTCTGCGATGCCGGATGGCCCCACATCATCGAGCAGGGCATCGAGTTCGACGATCTTGCCATCCGCAGCCTTGTGCCGGTGGTAGCCGGCCTGCGAGGCGTTGACCGGCGAGAGCACCAGCGACTCGTACATAAAGCGCGCGGCCAGGTTGTCAAAGTCGGCGGCGCCGCCGCTGCCGGGCGTGGCCGGGGGCTTGGAGTGAGTGTTCAAGGCCATCAGCGGCAGTGCGAACAGGCAGCAAAGCAAGAGGGCGGAAATGCGCGTCGGCATGAGCAAAGAACCTCCGAAGCAGACACTATACAGCAGCGTCATTCAGCAGCAACTCCAGGCGCAGGGAAGCGGCGTGGCGATTTGAAGGTGCTCCGGCACAGAGATGGGTTTTGGACAGAAGAACGGCCCGCAAACCGAGGCGGGCCAGGTTGCCGTGGCAACTCAGGAGGTTTCCCGGCAGCCCTCTGAGAGAGAAGACAGCCGCCGGAGCTACTGTTATGACCATAGTCCGTGAGGCTGGCGCGAAGCATTAACGGTGAGTAAATTGAATTGGAGTGTGGTTCCAAAGTAGGACAGGCAAAGGAGTTGGCCTATGATGGCAAACGGGTGGGTTGCGTTGGCCGCGAGTAATCGGGCACAATGACTCCAGATTTGCGGTGCCTCTAACTCATGCCTCAACTTGGAAGTTTCTCTCTGCTTGTCGGGCTCGCCTTGAGCGTGTATGCGTTCGGTGCGGGATTGCTGGCCATTTTCTGGGACGATGACCGGCTGGGCGAGACCGCCCGGCGCGCCGGCATCGGCATATTCTGGGCCGTCACTTCGGCCTCGGCCGTGCTGGTCTGGGCCGCCTTCCACAACGATTTCTCGCTGGCCTACATCCTGCACCATAGCAACCGCGCGCTGCCGGGGGCATACAAGTTTGCCGCCCTGTGGAGCGGCCAGGAGGGCTCGCTGCTCTTCTGGTGCTGGCTGCTGGCCTGCTACGGGCTGGTGCTGCGGCTGCGCTACCGGGTGGATACCCGCCTGGTGGCCCATGCCTCGGTGGTCATCAGCGCCGTGCAGATCTTCTTCCTGCTGCTGGTGAACGTGCCTGCGCACCCCTTTGCCATGACGCCGGGAGCGATTCCCGCCGATGGCAACGGGTTGAATCCGCTGCTGCAGTATCCCGAGATGGTCATCCACCCGCCGATGCTGTACCTGGGCTACGTGGGGATGACCGTGCCCTTCTGCTTCGCGCTGGCGGCGCTCATCATGCGCTATCCCGGAGAGAAGTGGATTCACATCACCCGGCGCTGGACGATGGTGGGCTGGCTCTTCCTGACCTGCGGAATCTTCCTGGGTTCTTACTGGGCCTACCGCGTACTGGGCTGGGGCGGATGGTGGGGATGGGATCCGGTGGAGAACGCGTCGCTGCTGCCATGGCTTACGGGCACGGCCTTTCTGCATTCGGTGATGATGCAGGAGAAGCGCGGCATGATGAAGGTGTGGAACATGTGGCTCATCTTCTGCACCTTCCTGCTGAGCATCTTCGGAACCTTCCTGACGCGTTCGGGCGTGGTCAGTTCGGTGCATGCCTTTGCAGAATCGAACATTGGCCCGTACTTTGTCATCTTTTTGGCCATCATCTTCGCCACCTGCGTCTTCTTTTTTGTAAAGAACCGCTCGCATCTGGAGAGTGAGCACAAGCTGGAATCGCTGGTTTCGCGCGAGTCGAGCTTCCTGTTCAACAACGTTCTGCTGCTGGTGGCGGCCTTCGCCGTGCTGTGGGGCACGCTTTTCCCGGTGCTCAGCGAATGGGTGACGGGACACAAGGTCACCGTGGGCCCGCCGTTCTTCAACAAGGTGAACATCCCGATTGCGCTCTTCCTGCTGCTGCTGACCGCCGTGGGTCCGTTGCTGGCCTGGCGCAAGACCTCGGCGGAGAGTTTGCGCAGAAACTTCCTGGTACCGGGCATCATCTCGCTGCTGAGCGGCGTGGCGCTGGTCGCGCTGGGCGTGCGTCCGTGGCAGGACGTGAGCTACTTCTACTCACTGGTGACCATCATGCTGTCGGTGCTGGTGGCGTCCACCGTGGTTAGTGAGTTTGTGCGCGGCGGGCTGGTGATTGCGCGGCACAACCAGGGCAACGCCTGGCAGGGAAACATCTTCTACGGCATGTACATGCTGACGCGGCGCAACATGCGACGCTATGGCGGATACGTCGTCCACTTCGGCGTCATCGTGACGATGATCGGTTTTGCCGGCGTGGCCTTCTACCAGAACACGGAGAAGGAGCTGGGCTTCGGCGACAAGCTGGAGATTGGCCACTACACGCTGGTGTGCCGCAGCTACACCCAGGACGACCAGCCGAACTATTCGAGCGAGCGCGCCATCCTGGACATCTATCGCAACGGCAAGCAGATTGACACCATGTATCCCGAGCAGCGCTTTTACAAGGCCAGCGGCCAGCCGGCGACGATGGTGGCCAACCGCTCCACCATGCTGGAAGACCTGTACCTGGTGTACACCGGCAAGAATCCGGACAACGGCCATCCCATCATCAAGGCGCATCTGAATCCGCTGGTGTGGTGGATCTGGTCGGGCGCGCACTTCATCCTGGTGGGCACCCTGATCGCGCTGATCCCCAACCTGCAATCGAAGAAAAAGAAGACCGCCTGCGAGGCCGCGCTGGAAGCGGCCGTGCCGGTGGCGGCCGGGGGCGACTGATGAGCTCGCGCATGGGCTCCCAAACACCCGCGACAGTGGCCCCGCTGCGCAGGATCGCCGCGCATTGGGGGATTCTGCTGCTGCTGGCGAGCGTACTGCTCTTGATGGGCGCCTCCGGCGATACGATGGGGCAGCGCTTTGACCGCCTGGGCCACAACCTGATGTGCACCTGCGGCTGCAGCCAGATTCTGTTGGAGTGCAACCACGTGGGCTGCGCGGTGAGCGAGCAGATGCGCAAGGAGCTGGAAGACGCGCTTGCCACCGGCCAGAGCGATGATGTGATCCTGGCGGGCTTTGTGACCAAGTACGGTCCCACGGTGCTCTCGGCACCCACCACGACGGGCTTCAACCGCGTGGCATGGATTATGCCTGTAGTGATTTTTCTGGCTGCTATTGGCGGATTGGTGTGGGTGGTGCGCATATGGCAGCGGCGCTCGCGTGCACAGCTGGCAACCGCGCCGCCGGTGGGAGCAGGCGCCGCAGGCGAGGAGCTGGATGAGTTCCGCCGCCGCGCCCGCGAGGAGACGGAGTTGTGATGATGATTCTACTTTTGCAGGCCGCCGCACCGGACCGCACCGCGGGCAGCTTCCTGATGTTTGCCACGGTGCTAGCGACCTTCGTGCTCTTCGTATACATCTTCCGCCCGGCGCTCGCCGTGCATGGCGTGGAGAAGACGCGCCTGGCCTATCTTTACGAGCGCAAGGAGCAGACCTACGAGAACCTGCGCGACCTGAACTTTGAGTACAAGGCCGGCAAGCTGAGCGAGGCTGATTTTACCGGGATGCGCGATTCCATGGAGCAGGATGCGGCGGCGTTGCTGGCCGAAATCGAAGACCTGGAGCGCGAGGCGCTGGCAACGGAAAACCAGGCACAGCCTGGGGTGAAGGCATGATGCAATCGAATAGAATCCTGCGTGGTATGTGCGTTGCCCTGCTGGCGCTGCTGGCTCCCATGGCACTGCGCGCCGAGAGCCTGACCGGCACGGTGACCAACCGCACCACGGGCAAGCCCGCGGCGGGCGTCACCGTGACCCTGGTGGACCCCATGGGCGGCATGGCCGAGGTAGGCACGGCGAAGAGCGACGCGCAGGGGCATTTTAAGGTTACGGCCGAGGCTGCAAAGGGTCCGCGACTGGCGCGCGCCGAACGCGGCGGCGTCAATTACTTCCACATGATCACCCCGGGCACCACGAACGTGGACCTGGATGTATACGACGCGGCGGAGAAGGTGGAGGGCATTGCCGGCTCGGCCGACGTGGTGAAGATGCAGGCCGATGGCGGCAACCTCCAGGTGGCGGAACTGTTCGCCATCACCAACCAGAGCAATCCTCCACGGGCATTGGCCGCGAAGCATACCTTTGAGTTCGTGCTGCCCGAGGGCGCCACGCTGGACAACGCCAGCGCGCAGGGTCCGAACGGGCAGCCCATTGACGTGACGCCGGAGGCAACGGGCGAGAAGAATCACTACGGCTTCGCCTACTCGCTCAAGCCGGGCGAGACGCGCTTTCAGGTCAGCTACCACCTGCCGTACAGCGGAAAGGCCTCGTTTACGCCGCGGCTGACCCTGGATTTTGAGCACTACGTGCTGGCCACGCCTTCGGCGATGACGATTGCGCCGGCGAACGCCAAGCAGTACCAGGCGATGAACAACCAGCCGGGAATGAACGTCGAGATCAGCCTGCATGCCAAGAAGGGCGACGACCTGGCCTACTCCCTGAGCGGCACGGGAGCCTTTGCGGAGACCGCTGCGGCCGACGATGGCGGCGGACAGTCCATGGGCGGGCAGGATAACCGTCCCGGTGGAGGGCTGGGCAAGCCGATTGACGCCATGGACGCGCTCGCCGTATCGCACTGGTACACGCCCTGGGGCATCCTGGCCATCCTGCTGATTCTGCTGATCGGCGGAGGCGTTTGGACGCACGAGAACACCCGGCTGGCGCAGACGCCTGCACTGACGCCCGCGTTGGCCAATACGGCATCCAGCGGCGCGGCCACCCCGCGAAGCAGCGTGGTGAAGAACGCGCCTGCCTCCGACGATGGGCTGATGGCGGGGCTGAAGGAAGAGCTCTTCCAACTGGAACTCGACCGCCAGCAGGGCAAGATCAGCCCGGAGGAGTATGCCAGTGCGCGCTCCGCATTGGAGCAGACCCTGCAGCGCGCGGTGCGGCGCCGTTCCAGTTAGACAGTTGCCTGTATCCCGGCTTGTGGACGGCGGATTGGCGTGGCGTTTTACGCAACGCGCCGGGTGCGCTAGCATCTACTCCGTAGCCTGACTTCCAGACGGGCTCTTGGCTGGAGTGATATCTGCAATGGGAAACAACCTGAAAACCGCGTTCCTGCTGACCGTGATGACGGTGTTCGTCGTCATGATCGGGCAGGCCCTGGGTGGCCGCAACGGCGCCATCATGGCACTGGTGCTGGCCGGGGCGATGAACTTCTTTTCGTACTTTTACAGCGACAAGATTGCCATCTTCAGCAGCGGGGCGCAGCCGGTGTCGCGCGAGGAACTGCCACGCGTATACCAGATTGTGGAACGGCTGACCGCCAAGGCCAACCTGCCCATGCCCAAGATTTTCGTTATCCCCACGCAGTCGCCCAACGCCTTTGCCACCGGGCGCAATCCAGAGCACGCATCCGTGGCCGTGACAGCCGGCATCCTTGACCTGCTGACCGATGACGAGCTGGAAGGCGTGTTGGCCCATGAACTGGGCCACGTACGCAATCGCGACATCCTGATCAGCTCGATTGCCGCCACCTTTGCCGGGGCGGTGACCATTCTGGCGCGCATGGCCGGCTATGCCGCCATCTTCGGCGGCGGAGGCCGCGACCGCGACCGCGATGGCGGGCCCCTGGCGGCCATCGCCATGATGATCCTGGCGCCGATTGCAGCGCTGCTCATCCAGATGGCGGTTTCGCGCTCCCGCGAGTACCAGGCGGACGCCACGGGCGCGCACTTTACGGGCAATCCGGCGGCTTTGGCCAGCGCGCTGCGCAAAATTGAGCAGTACGCCAGCCGCATCCCCATGCAGGTTTCGCCCTCGCAGGCGCACATGTACATCATCCAGCCGCTGATTGGCGGCATCAGCTTTGGCAGCCTCTTCTCCACGCATCCGCCCACGGCTGAGCGCATTGCGCGGCTGATGGGAATGCGGGCGGGCGGCTACTGATTCCGGCTCGGGAGAATCAACTGCGGGGCGCATCGGTTTTGGCCTCGCCGGGTTCTGCGGATACAATCCAAATCATGTCGCAGGAAACGGGCTCCATCATAGAACGCGCCGCGGAACTGGAACGTGCCTTGCGCACGATCATCCGCGGCAAGGACGAGGTGGTACGGCTGGCCCTGGTGGCGGTGCTGGCGCGCGGGCATCTGCTGATTGAAGGCGTGCCGGGCGTCGGCAAGACCACGCTGGCTCATGCCATGGCCCGCGCCATTGATTGCGCCTTCCGCCGCGTGCAGTTCACCAGTGACATGCTGCCCAGCGACGTGCTCGGCATCAGCATGTACTCCACGGCCGAGGAGCGCTTTGAGTTCAAGCGCGGGCCCGTCTTCACCAACATCCTGCTGGCCGATGAGATCAACCGCACCACGCCGAAGACGCAGTCGGCGCTGCTGGAGGCGATGAACGAGCGCCAGGTGACGGTGGACGGCCACTCGCACCCCTTGCCGAACCCATTTCTGGTGATAGCCACGCAGAACCCGGTGGAGCACCACGGCACCTATCCGCTGCCGGAGTCGCAACTGGATCGCTTCCTCATCCGCGCCCGCATGGGTTATCCGGAGGCGGCCAGCGAGCGTGAAATTCTGCGCGGGCGGGCCGGTGCGGCTCGCATTGACGAGTTGAAGCCGGTGTTGACCGCCGAAGACGTGCTGGCCTTGCAGAACGAGGTGGACAAGGTTCGCGTGGAGGATGCGCTGATTGACTACTCGCTGGCCATCGTCGCACGCACCCGCCAGCACGAGCAGCTCTCGCTGGGAGTTTCGCCGCGCGGCTCGCTGATGCTGTATCACGCGGCGCAGGCGCAGGCGTTGCTGGAAGGCCGAGACTACTGCATTCCCGATGACTTCAAGCGGCTGGTTGTGCCGACGTTTGCGCACCGCGTGGTGGTCAGCGCGCGTTACACCTCCACGCTAAAGCGCGCCGAGCAATGTGAACAGATATTGAGTGAAGTATTGGAGAGCGTGCCGGTGCCGGTGTAACTGGCGTCTGGATGCGCGGCATCCATCCGTATAATGAAGGCATCGCGCGTTTTCAGAAGTAAGCTCATTTCCTGAGACAATTTCTGCGGAGGTTTCCGTGTCATTTTTACGTTTTCTGCGTACGCTCTCGCTCGGCCTGTGGCTGGGCTCGATTCTTTTCTTCGGCGCCGTGGTGGCTCCCACCGCATTTGGCGTGCTGCCCACGCGGAATGAGGCGGGAATGATTGTCAGCGGCTCGTTGAATGGGCTGCACTGGCTGGGGATCGTCTGCGGACTGCTCTTCCTGCTGGCGACGGCAATCCTTTCGCTCAAGCAGGGCAAGGGCTCGCCCTTTGCCGTGCGCGACGTGCTGCTGGCGCTGATGCTGGCCATGACCCTGTGGACGCAGTACGGCGTGGAGCGCCGCATGAACAGCCTGAAGGCCGAGATGGGCGTGATTGACCAGGTGTCCAAGGACGATCCCCGCCGCGTGGAGTTCAACCGCCTGCACAAGTATTCGACGGCGCAGGAGGAGAGCGTGTTTGTGCTGGGACTGGTGCTGCTCTTCCTGGTGGTGAAGGCCGACGCCAATGAAAACTAGAAAGAATTGGGAAAGCTAACACCGTCCGGTTGTAATAAACTGCGCAAAAGTGACGTCCTGACAGACGCAAGAGTTTCAGAAGTGTTCATTAGGAGTGGCCCTTGGCATATGTATATGGCGTTCGACAGGCAGTTGAATGCTACCCATAGGGAGAGCGCACTCACCCTTTGTGAAGCTATCGTATAGCTGATATGGATTCCAGAACGAGTGACTGCATCGCCTAATCCGGCAGGCGTCCAATGTTCCCACTCTGACATCTCATCGTATATTTGGTCATAAAACTCCTTTGCCCCAATAGCTTCGGCCATTTCTGATAGATGATGATTTCCATGCCAGAATTTGTAGAAGGACTCATTTGTTTCTTGTTTATCAGAACTTTGCTTGCGAAACAGATTTCCAAATTCCTTGATTCCAGAATCGATCCTAGCTTGGTCGACCTCGCTAACCGATTGTCCGCGGGAAATTTGATCTTTGATGATGTGAAAGTCGTGAACGAATGAAAATGCACGCCACCTTCTGGCGCGGTCAATAGGATCTTGAGCTATCCATTGAAGACGGCAATCACCATCAAACATGCTTCGCGCAATAAGACAGGTGTCCCTTCGTGGCAGTAGGAGTCTGAGAGACTCGGCATGATCCAATTGTTTATTCAAAAACAGCATCGCCACAAAGGCAAAATCGTTACTTTCATCGATCACTACATTCGATGCATTGAGTAAGCATATCCTCGTGAGATTAATGAGACGCCCTAAGTGCTTCTTGAGCACCTTCACGTCATTTGAGAAGTCACGCTCATTTTTCATGAATAAAACCTCGCAAACTGAGTTATTAGGGCATTCTGCATCAAGCACAACATCACTTGCTCATTTATCATAGGTTAGAAGTCTAAAAGGGAATCATCGTACAAAGCTTATGAAGACTGGAATCATCGGCCTGCCGCAGGTGGGCAAAACATCGCTGTTCAAGATTCTCACCAAGGCGGACGTCAGCAACCGCAGCTCGAATCCGCGCGAGGCGCATATTGGCATTGCCACCGTGCCGGACGACCGGTTGGACCGCCTGGCAGCGCAGTGCAATCCCCGCAAGCTCATCCACGCCCAGGTGGAATACGCCGACATGGGCGCCATTGGGCAGGAGGCATTGAAGGAGACGGCGTATCTTTCCAGCCTGCGTGGCGTGGATGCACTGGTGCACGTGGTGCGCGTCTTTGAGGACGACTCCATTGCGCACGCCGGAGGCTCGCTCGACCCGCTGCGCGACATCGCCAACGTCGAGTTCGACCTGATGGTGAGCGACCTGTCGCAGGTGGAAGCCCGCCTGGAGCGCATGAAGAAGGACCTGGTCAAGAAGAAGACTCCCGAGCTGGAGAAGGAAAACGAGCTGCTGCTGCGCACCAAGGCCTTTCTGGAGACCGAGCGCCCGCTGCGCGAGATGGAGATGACGAAGGACGAGAAGAAGATCGTCCGCGGCTTCATGTTCCTCTCGGAAAAGCCCATCCTCTACGTGCTGAACATCAGCGAGAGCACGACGCTGGGTGTGGACCTGGAGGCGGCGGTAGCCAAGTACGGACTCACGGAGCGCGCCGGGCGGCTGAACACCGGAGCCAGCGCCATCTGCGGCAAGGTGGAAGCCGAGTTGGCCGAGATGACGGACGAAGAGGCGGCGGAGTTCCTGGGCAGCTATGGGCTTGAGGAAAGCGGCCTGGCGCGATTGATCCGCAAGAGCTACGAACTGCTGGGGCTGATCTCATTTTTCACCGTGGGCGAAGACGAGTGCCGCGCCTGGACGATTGAGCGCAACACGCGCGCGCAGGATGCGGCCGGCGCCATCCACACGGATTTGCAGAAGCATTTCATCCGCGCCGAGACGATTCACTGGGACACCTTGCTCGAGCTGGGCAGCGAAGCCGCGGCACGCGCCGCCGGCAAGCTGCGCCTGGAGGGCAAGGAGTACATCGTGCAGGACGGAGACATTCTGCACATCCGGCACAGCGGTTAGGGAATCAAGGCAATCATGAACCCCATTGCACTCAGTATCCTGCTTGGTCTTACGGCCGGAGCCGCCAACATCGCGGGTGGCGCGCTGCTGGTGCGCCGCCGGTGGGATCACCGCTTCCTGAAGTACTTCATGGCCCTGGGCGCGGGCTTCATGCTGGCCACCTCCATTACGGAGATGGTGCCGGCCAGCGTCGGGCTGGAGGGTGGCAACGGCGAACGCGCCGGCTTCCTGGTGTTGCTCGGCTACCTGATCATTCACTTCTGCGAGCACGTCGTCAGCGGGCACTTCCACTTTGGAGAAGAGACGCACCACGACGAGTTTGTCGGCCATCACCGCAGCAACACGATTCTGCTCGGGCTGGCCATCCACGCATTTTTTGATGGCGTCGCCATCGCCAGCGGCTTCCAGGTTTCAAGCTGGCTGGGCTGGATCGTCTTCCTGGCCATCTTCCTGCATAAGATTCCCGAGGGTTTTACCATCAGCTCGGTGATGCTGGCCGGTGGCCGCAGTTCGGTGACGGCCTTCAACGCCTCGGTGGTGCTGGCCGTGGGCACCATTCTGGGCGTGCTGGCCATGGTGATGTTCCGGCACGGCGTTGCCATCGGGCTGCCGATTTCGGCCGGAGTCACCATCTACGTGGCCGCCAGTGACATTGTGCCGGAGGTCAACCGCGAGCCCGGGCCGCTGATGCCGCTGCTGCTTTTCGTGGGCGTGGCCGTGCTCTTTCTACTGGACCACCTGTTTCACGTACAGGTCTGACGTGCGAGCTCTGGGCGCTTGAGGCTCCGGGCTCGGGGCGTCAGGCGGTTTTCAAGATTGGAATGAAGCTCCTCCATTTGAGTTTTCTCTCGCCCTGGACTTTTCCGGGGCGATTGCTTTGGCGTTAAGATGGATTGCTTCCCGTCTTAACGGGTGAGCGCGGTTCTGGGCTGACGATTTCCGGAAGCGGCAAAAGGGAGACAGCGCGATGCGGATTCTGGTGGTGGGTGCCGGTGCGATTGGCGGATATTATGGCGGACGGCTGGCGGCGGCCGGGCAGGATGTGACCTTCCTGGTGCGGGCGCGGCGCGCAGGCGAGCTGGCCAAGAACGGGCTGCAGATTTCCAGTCCGGCCGGGGACCTGCACCTGCCACATCCGAAGACGGTGAGCGCCAGTGAACTGAAGGATCACTACGACCTGGTGCTGCTGAGCTGCAAGGCCTACGACCTGGAGAGCGCAATCCACGACTTCGCTCCCGCCGTGGGGCCGCAGACGGCGATCCTGCCGCTGCTGAACGGAATGCGCCACATGGACATTCTGGACCGCCGCTTTGGCGCCGCCCGCGTGCTGGGCGGGCTGTGCATGATCTCCACCACATTGGAGGCGGGCGGACGGGTGGCGCACCTGAACAAACTGCACATTCTGGCCTTTGGCGAGCGCAACGGCTCGACATCGCCCCGGGTGGAGGCCATCTCCAAGGCCTTTACCGGAGCGAACTTCGTAGCCCGGCAGACGGAGACGATCCTGCAGGAGATGTGGGAGAAGTGGGTCTTCATCGCCAGCTGTGCCGGCATCAACTGCCTGATGCGTTCGACCATCGGAGATATTATTGCCGCCGGCGGCGTGGAACAGTGCACAGGCCTGCTGGCTGAATGTGCCGCGGTGGCCGGCAGCCAGGGGCATCCGCCCAGCTCGGCCAGTTTGGAGTTGAGCCGCAGCCTGTTGACCGCAGCCGGCTCTCCACTGGCCGCCAGCATGTGGCGGGATATCGAGCACGGGGCGCAGATCGAGGCCGGACACATGATCGGCGACCTGCTGCAGCGCGGTGCCGAGCGCAAGGTGCCCACGCCGCTGTTGCGCGTGGTGTACACCCATCTGCGCACCTATGAACTGCGAAGAGAACGCGAGAACGCGGGGAATTAGCCGGGGCCCAGAATCGCAAGTTTGCGTCATGGTGCGGTGATAAAATCTAGGCAAAATCGGCAAGTGTAACGAGGATGCGATGAAAAAGCTGGTGCTGGTGTGGTGCGTGGTTCTGCTGTTTGCGGCCTTGGCGGTCTGCCAGCCGGGCTCCGGCCAGGTGCTGACCAACAACTCCATTGTGGAGATGGTGCGGGCCGGCCTGCCGGTGGATGTCATCATTGCCAAGGTGCAGACCTCGGCCTCGAACTTCGATCTTTCCACCGACGGACTGGTGGCGCTGACCGGCCAGGGAGTGGACGGCAGGATTCTGCGCGCGATGATGCTGACGGAGCGCAGCGGCCAGCCCGCGAACTATGCGGCTCCGGCGGGGGTGGCCGGCGTGGTGGATGAGAACTCGCCGAACGCTCCGCACGATGCCGGCATTTACATCTACGTGCACACCACGCAGGGTCCGCGGATGTTGCTGGTGGAACCGAGCGTCTACGTGCGTGGCAAGATGACCGGCGCCTTCACCACGGCCATCACCGAGGGCATTGCCAAGACGCGGTGGAAGGCCGTGCTGCGCGGCGAACGCGCCGGAACGCGCGTCACCGACCCCAACGTGGTCTTCTACTTTTACTTTGAGAAGACGCAGTCCGGGCTGAGCCACGCCGACTTCGGCACCACGAACCCGAATGAGTTCACCCTGCTGCATCTGGATGTGAAGAAGTCCTCGCGCGAAGTGGTGATGATGTCTGCCAACGCCTACACGGCCGCCAGCGGCTTGGACGAGAAGAAAGCAGTGCCGTATCACGTGGAGCGGGTGCGCCCCGGAGTGTACCGGGTGACGCCCGCCGAGCCGTTGACGCCAGGTGAGTACGGTTTCATCAGTGGCGCAGGAAATCCCTACGGCGCGGGTGGTCCGGGTGGCATCTACGTGGGCGCGCGCAGCAAAATTTTTGACTTTGGCGTGGACTAGACTGAGCTCCTGTTTTTCCAGGCGACGGTCCTGAGCGCTCACTGTTTTTCTGAAGCCAGGCCGGCCTGTGTCCGGGTCCAGAAGGAGACTGTCTGTGGACGTTCATCCTCCGCACAAGGCCATAGAAAGCTGGCGTGACTTTTTCATCCACCTGATTACCATTACCATCGGCCTGCTGATTGCCCTGGGACTGGAAGGTACGGTGGCCTGGGCTCATCACCGTCACCTGGCAAGCGAGGCGCGCGAGGGCATCCACCGGGAGATCGAGGACAACCGCAACGCCATTGCCGAAGACAAGAAGGCACTCGTCGAGGACGAGCAGCGGATGACCAGGAACATCACCGTGCTGCGCCAGATGCGCAAGACCCTGACATTGCCCCAAAAGGGCGAACTGATCTCAAATTTCAGCTGGTCTTCTCCAGGCGAATCGGCTTGGAAGACGGCTCACGAAACCGGCGCCGTGGTGTACATGAACTACAAGGAAGTGCAGGGCCTGGATGACCTCTACCTGGAGCAGGAGGTTATCACCCGCGAGGTCATACGGCTCTTCCAGGAGCAGCCCAAGGTGGTTTCGGCGTTTATCACGCATCCCGAGGACGAGAAGCTGACCTCGGCCGAGGTCGAGCTGGCACTGCAACGCGCCGAGGAGATACTGGTGGAGTTGAAGACCCTGGAACAGGTTGTGGGGCAGTTGGATACGATGTACTCGGCGCAGCTTTCCCGGTAAAACGCCGCCCGACTTGCCAGAGGACGGGCGAAATCGGCATAATAGTAGCTGCTGCAAGTGTTTGCCAGGCGACTGTCTGGCGATTCCTTTGTGGTACTGTCCGTGGCGGATGTCATCCGCCGGCGCCAAGGCGCAGCGGACATCTCAGCCTTCGAATCAAAACCGGCCTGGTTCCGGTTGTGATTTCCGGTCCTGTAAGCGCCGCTCGGCGGATTGCGGGATGTCGAAGGCTGGAGTTTACGAAGAGAGGAACGAAGCCTGTGCTAATGATTCGTCTTTCGCGCCGTGGTGCGCGTAAGCAGCCTGTATATCGCATCGTCGTCATTGAAAAGGATCGCGCCCGTGATGGCCGCTCCATTGAAGTTGTGGGCCTTTACAACCCGCGCACCTCGCCTGCCACCGTGGACTTCAAGAAGGATCGCGTGGATTACTGGATCGGCAAGGGCGCCAAGATGAGCCCCACTCTGGAGCGTCTTTATAAGAACGCCGCCGCTGCTGCCGCCGCGCCGGTTGCCTAACGTTTAAGGAGACTGCTGCGATGCCCGCAAACTTGCCCGCACTGGCCCGTGAACTTGCCGACGCCCTGGTGGATTATCCCGAAGATGTGGATGTGATCGCCGGTGGCGACAGCGAAGTTGTACGCCTGGAGCTGGAGGTGGCCGAGGATGATCTGGGCCGCGTGATTGGCCGCTCCGGACGCACGGCGCGAGCGCTGCGCACCATTCTTTCCGCTGCGGCGGAAAAGAACGGGCGGCGCTGCGTGCTCGACATTGTCGAGTAGTCAGCCGGCGGAAGGAAGCGCCATGAGCGACTCCGAGGCATTCATCACCATTGCACGGGTACAGAAGGTGCAGGGCCGCCACGGAGAAGTTCTGGCGGAGCTGCACACGGACTTTCCCGAGCGCTTCGAAGAACGGCGAAAGCTCCACGCATGGTGGCCCAACGGCCAACGGCGCGAGCTGGAGCTGGAAGACTACTGGCCCCACAAGGGCGGAATGGTCTTCAAGTTCGCCGGAGTGGATTCCATCGAGGCCGCCGAAGAGCTGCTGAAGGCCGAGATTCAGATTCCGGCCACGGAGCGCGCCAAGCTGGAAGATGGCGCGGTCTACGTCAGCGAGCTGGTGGGCTGCCGGGTGGTGGAAGTTGGACCTCCGGAGCGCGAAGTGGGCGTGGTGGCAGAGGTAAATTTTGGGGCGGGAACGGCCCCGCTGCTGATCGTGAACGGCGACGGCGGCAAGGAGTTCATGATCCCTTTTGTGGAAGGCTACTTGAAGCGGCTGGACACCAGGGGGAAGCGGATTGAGATGCAACTGCCGGATGGAATGCTGGAACTGGATGCGCCGTTGAAAGCGCCTCCCAAGACGGCACCCAAAAGGCAATAGCGGTTTGCTGAGTGGTTCTCTGAGGAAGACACGTGCGGTTTGAGATCGTCACCATCTTTCCGGATTTTTTCAGCGGACCGCTGGATTACGGCATTGTGCGCCGCGCGCGCATGGCCGGGCTCATTGAAATCGGAATCCACGACCTGCGGGGCTTTACCCAGGACCGTCATCGCACGGTGGACGATCGTCCATTTGGTGGTGGCGAGGGAATGCTCCTGAAGCCGGAACCGCTGTTTGACTGCGTCGAGTCGTTGGGCCTCAAAGCCCGCGAAGAGCGTATGCAGCCGGGTAGCCGGGAGACGGTGGTGATGTTGTCGGCCTCGGGCAAGTTGTTCAACCAGGCGATGGCGCAGGAGTTGTCCGCGATGGAGCGCATTGTGCTCGTTTGCGGACGCTACGAGGGCGTGGATGAGCGTGTGACCGAGCACCTGGCCGACCGGGAGGTTTCGGTGGGCGACTTCGTGATGAGCGGAGGCGAGCTGGGCGCGGCGCTCATGTTGGATTGCGTGACCAGGCTTTTGCCGGGCGCGCTGGGCAACGAAGCCTCCAACAAGACCGAGAGCTTCAGCGCGGTTGAGGCCGAAGCGAAGTTCGATGAGCTGGGACGGTTGGAGCCGGATTCAACGGCGGCCACCGGGGGATTGCTGGATGCGCCGCATTACACGCGTCCGGCGGAGTTCCGGGGCTGGCCGGTACCCGAGGTTCTGTTGAACGGGAACCACGAGGAGATTCGGCGCTGGCGGCGGCGCAAGGTGCTGGAAAAGACTTTTCGGAATCGTCCGGAGCTGCTACGGCAGGTTCGGCTGAGCAAGGAAGACCAGGAACTGCTGCGTGAGCTGGACCGCGCGGCCCGGAAAAATTAGAAAGATCACGGGGACCATCCCAAGCCGCGAGGCTTTCGGATACCCGAGAAGAGAAGAGGAAAAACAGCATGTCGTCATCTCCCATCATTACCCGCCTGCTGGCCAAGGCGCAGCGCACCGACCTGCCGAGCTTTGCCCCGGGTGACACCATCAAGGTTCACGTGAAGATCAAGGAAGGCGACAAAGAGCGCGTCCAGATCTTCGAGGGCGTCGTCATCAAGAAGCGCGCGGGCGCACAGCCCAGCTTCACGGTCCGCAAGATGAGCTTCGGCCAGGGAGTGGAGCGCATCTTCCCCCTCGGCGGCAGCATCATCGAGAAGCTCGAGATCGTGCGTTCGGCCAAGGTTCGCCGCGCCAAGCTGTACTACCTGCGTGGTCTGCGTGGCAAGGCCGCCCGCTTGAAGGAAGTGGATCGCGTCAAGTAGTTTCTGCGCTCGCAGGGTGAGCGTGGTCTAACCGTAGTTCGCCAAGGGGCGGGGTGCATCCCCGTCCCTTGTTGCGTGTGCACACTGACCCAGAGCGTGGTGCTAAAATCATCTGTTCCGCGCCCCCGCGGAAGGCATCTGTTTCACCAGAGAGGATCCTATGGCTACCCTTGCGAACACCGCGACCACCATCGAGAGCGCGGCGCAGACCGTCTTCAAGAACGAACCGTTTGTGGACTTCAGCAGGCTGGAAAACGTGCGCGCCATGCGCGAGGCTCTGGACAAGGTCCGGCGCCAGCTTGGGCGCGAGTATGAGAACGTGGTCGGCGGCCATCGCGTGCGCACCGCGGCCAAGTCGCAGTCCATCAACCCCTCGCACCCGGAGCAGGTGGTGGGCATCTTCCAGAAGGCCGGCGCCGAGGATGTGCCGGCGGCCATCGCGGCTGCGCAGAAGGCCTTTGAAAGCTGGAGCCGCACCCCGGTGGAGACCCGCGCGACTTTGCTCTTCCGCGTGGCGCAGGCCCTGCGCGAGCGCAAGTTCGAATGGTCGGCATGGCTGGTATTCGAGGTGGGCAAGAACTGGGCAGAGGCCGATGCCGACGTGGCCGAGACGATTGACTTCGCCGAGTTCTACGGCCGCGAGGCTCTGCGGTTGGCCAAGACGGTGCCACCCATCCAACTGCCGGGCGAACTCGACGAGCTGCGCTACATTCCGTTGGGCGTGGGCGCGGTGATTCCGCCGTGGAACTTCCCCTCGGCCATCATGGCCGGCATGACGCTGGCCTCCATCGTCAGCGGCAACACCGTGGTGCTGAAGCCGAGCGGCGACGCCATGACCATCGCTGCCAAATTTTACGAACTGCTGGAGCAGTGCGGCCTGCCGGACGGCGTGGTGAACTTCGTCACCGGTGGCGGCAGCAGCTTTGGCAACGAACTGGTCAAGCATCCGCAGACGCGCTTCATCAGCTTTACCGGGTCAAAAGAAGTGGGCCTGCACATTCACGAGCTGGCGGCCAAGGCGCAGCCCGGGCAGATCTGGATCAAGCGCACGGTGCTGGAGATGGGCGGCAAGGATTCGATCCTGGTGGATTCCGACAGCGACCTGGATGATGCGGCGGCCGGCGTGATCGCATCGGCCTTCGGCTTCAGCGGCCAGAAGTGCTCGGCCTGCTCGCGGGCGATTGTGGATGAGCGCGTCTATGACAAGTTTGTGGAGCGCCTCAAGGATCGCGCCGAGAAGCTGACCGTTGGTCCGGCCGAGGAGAATCCGAACCTGGGCCCGGTGGTGAATGAGGGCGCGCGCAAGACCATCCTTGATTACATCCAGAAGGGAATTGCCGAGGGTGGACGTCTGATCACCGGAGGCAAGGCCGTGGAGGGACTGGACGGATACTTCATCCAGCCGACCATCATCAGCGAGGTCAAGCCGGGCGACACCATCGAGCAGCAGGAGATCTTCGGACCCGTGCTGTCCGTCATCCGCTGCAAGGACTTCCACGAGGGCCTGCGCATCGTCAACGACACGGAGTTCGGCCTGACCGGCGCGGTGTACACCAAGAGCGAAGAGCGCCAGGAGTTGGCCAAGCAGGAGTTCCACGTGGGCAACCTGTACATCAACCGCAAGTGCACGGGAGCCATGGTGGGCGCGCATCCCTTTGGCGGCTTCAACATGAGCGGCACCGACTCCAAGGCCGGCGGCCCGGATTACCTGCTGCTGTTTACGCAGGCCAAGAGCATCGCGCGCAAGCTGTAATCGCTTTGCGAGCGGAAAAGAAAACGGCCCGGTGAGGGAACTCATCGGGCCGGGCTTTTTCTGCTGATCTGCGGCTAGTCGGTGACGGCCCCTGCGTTGCCTGCCGGATTGCCGGCCATTCCGGCGGCGCTGGCCGCGGCGGCTTCGGCAAGAATGCGGTGATGGATGGTGAACAGCGCCAGCTCCAGGCGGTCGCTGACCCCGATCTTGTCGTAGACGTTGCGCAGGTAGTTCTTCACCACCTGCTCGGTGGTGCCAAGCTGGGTGGCGATTTCCTTGTTCTTGAAGCCCTGCACGATGAGGGCAACGATCTTGAGTTCCTTGGGCGTCAGGCGGTCGCGGACGCGGGCTCCGACGAAGTCATCGCCTTCGGCGTTCTGTGCGGCCGAGCGCGTGTCCTGGGTGTAAGCCTCGCCGACGCTGACCTTGCGCACGCAGCGCAGCAACTCGCTGCTATCCACCGAGCGGAAGATGACGCCGAGCACGCCGGTGGAGAGGTAGCGCTCCGGGGCCTCGCTGTTTTCCGCGATGACCACCAACTGGATGCCGCTCTCGCGGGAGATGGCCGCCAGCCGCTGCGTATCCGGCAGAAAGCTGGAGGCATAGATCATCACCGAGCCGCGAAACTTCTCAATGGCGATCATGGCCTGCTCGACGGTCTGTGCCTGGGCGACGATGCGCACGTCATCCTCGACGGCGAGGACCTTGGCAATGCCCGCGCGGAAAATTGCCTGGTTGTCAGCGAGAATGATCTTCAGCATCTAGTCGCCTCCTCCTTCTTCGCCGGCGCGTTCAATCTCATATCGCTCAATCATGCAAGCGACACCGGTTCGGCCATCCTCGCTCTTGGCGTCGCAGCGTACTACCCTGCCGTGGCAGTGCAGGTGCGCGTCGTGAGTGGAGCCGATGGATTCAGCCGGCAGAGTGATCTCGAACTCAATGGCCGAGTCCACTGCCAGTCCACCCTGCACGAACAGGTAGACGCCGGCGGCGCTGATGTTGGCCGTGCTGCCCGAAGGTATGGCGTGCTCCCCCAGAAAGCGCAGCGGTAGATGCATTGGAAACCGTCTGCCGGTACGAAAGTCTTCCACGTTCACTCCCGGAACAAAGCAGCCGCCTGTTGAATTTAACGCGGTCACGCTTGGATTATGTCACGAACCTGCGCCAGTGCGGTAGGGGAGTTAGCGGGGAAGAAACAAGGGAATCAACGAGTAAACAGGGTGGGGGAACCATGCCCGCAGCGGTGGTGGCCGTTGCAGGCATGGCTTCCCGAAAAGGGCTAGAAGGCGTCTCCGCCTCCGCCGCCAAAGCCTCCGCCGCTGAATCCGCCACCGCCCCCACCAAAGCCTCCGCCAAAACCGCTGCCTCCCGAACTGGCCTGGGGAGCGGCCGAGAATGACTGGAAGGCCGAGGAGGAGAAGCTATTCATGGCACCGCAGAACATCAGCGGATTCCACATCATGCCCATGCCGTAGCCCGCGCCAACGTACCAGGTGGGCGGCTCGGTGATGATGCCCTGGAAGGCCTGCGCCCAGTGCTGCTCCACGCCAAAGGCCATGGCGTAGGGCAGGAAGCGCTCAAAGGTGTCCGGCGGCATGCGGCGGATGCGGTCGCCATCCACCCGGGTCAGGAACTCCTTGAAACCCATGCACTGCACCCGGGCGCGGGCGCCGACGACGGTTTTGGCCGATAGATGCCGGCTGAACAGGTACACGATGAGCGCCGACAAAGCCACGCCCACCAGCAGCACGGTGGGCGCGCCGAAGAGGCGGATGCGGCCGGTCATCTGCAGCCAGAGGAAGGGCAGGGCGATGACCAGCACGCCGGTGACGGCCAATCCCTTGGCCGTTTCGGGATCGGTGGCGTAGAGGTTTTTCGCCTGCAGTGCGCCCAGAATCTCCTGGCGGATACTGGGCAGCGCGATGTAGAAGCGGTTCTTCAGGTCGCTGAGCGTGGTCTCCTCGGCGGTGACCTCCGGGAAGAGGTTGTTGAGAATCTCCTCCTCGTGCGCGGCCAATCCCTGCCACTCGGCGCGCGGCTTCATCAGGCGCAGGATGTAATCCTTGTGAGTGAATAGCAGAACCTTGTTCTCGGTCTCGATGATCTTGAGGTAGCCCTTTACGGCCAGGTCAATGACCGTGCAGGTGATGTCGCGGGCCTCGATGTCGTCGGTGATGAGGGTGCCGGCCTCGGCCGGAGTCATGCCGGAAGGCGGCTCGTACATGGGCGCCACGGAAAGTCCGCTCTCCGCGTCGCGGCCCTTGAACCACCAGATGGCGAACATGACGATCAAAGCCCACAGGGGCAGAAAGACTCCCGGATTGCCGGAGACAAACCACCCAATGCGGGTCAGCGCCGAGGGCGGGGTCAGCACGCCCTTCGGGATGCGGACGTCCACGGTGAGGCCGTTGCGCGCCGCGAGCGGGTGGTTGGCGTCAAAGCTGACGTTGGCGCCGTCCATGGTGACCGTGGCGTCTTCTCCGCGTGAGCCATAGGTGCCGGTGTAGGCCTTGGCCTGCAACTGGTTGGCGGCCGTGGCGGGCAGCGCAACCGTGGCCGTGGCCGCGTCAATGGGCACCAGCCAGTCCAGGCCGGTGGCGTTCCAGTAGAACTCGTCGAAGTCCTTGAAGTAGCGGATGGCGTTCTGCACGCGGTAACTGATGTGTACGGTGCGTTCGGTATCGGTTCCGGCGGCGTAAATTTTGAGCACAAGGAACTGGTGCACGGCGCCGCCCGCCACACGCTGGTTGCGCGAGCTCTGCTCGAACTTGATGGGCGCGCCGCCCTCGTCGGTGACGGAAACGACTTTGACCAGCAGCCGGTAGGTGGTGCCGTCAGGGCCGGGATATTCCACCGGAATGTCGCGCAGGATGCCGTTATAGGTGCCCTGGAAGAGAGGATGAATCTCCTCTTCCACCAGCACGGTGCCGTCCTCGGCGATGGTGCAGCGCGTGTCAAAGTGTGCGATGCGCCAGGAGCGGGCAAAGGCCGGTGCGGTGAGCAGCGCCAGCAGGAGAATCAACAAACCCCAGCGCAAGCGGCTGGGGTTCATGGGCGATCGAAGGGTCGCTGTCATTCGTATCCTATCGGTCCGGACTTCCCGGTAAAGGCTTCAAGCCGGTTAAAACTTTACGGCCGGAACGGCGCGTTCCGTGGGATCGGCGATCTCAAAGAACTGACGCTGCTGGAAGTTGAACATGCCGGCGATGATGTTCGTCGGGAAGGACTGGATTTTGGTGTTGAGGTCGCGCACCACGGCGTTGTAGTAGCGGCGCGAGTTCTGCAATGCGTCTTCCAGGTCGCTGAGCTGCCCTTGCAGGCTCATGAACTGCTCGTTGGCCTTGAGTTCGGGATAGGCCTCGGCGACTGCCAGCAGGCCGCGCAGAGCCTGGGTGAGTTGGCCTTCGGCCTGGGCGCGGTCATCGGCGCTGGTGGCGGCCATGGCGGCGGAGCGGTAGCGCGCCACGTTCTCAAAGGTGTCTTTTTCGTGCGAGGCGTAGCCTTTGACGGTCTCCACCAGGTTGGGGATGAGGTCGTGGCGGCGCTTGAGCTGGATGTCAATGTCGCTCCAGGAGCTATCGGCCCGCACCCTGAGCTGCACCAGCCCGTTGTACATCCCACCGACGATCAGCGCGATGACGACGAGTACGGCGAGAAACACCAGAAATGGAACCATGCATATCCTCCGAGCGGTACAGAATCGAGAGTCCATCATAGTCCGCGGCGGGCCCTTATGGAAGCCGTGGAAGTTGCAGATATGGTTCCTTCATCAGGCAGGAATCTGCCGTTACCGGCCTCGGCTTTGGCCCCGGAAGAGATGGCGGAAGAGTGGCGCACCCCAGGCTCCAATGGAGAGCAGGGCGCCGAAGAGGATGATGGCGTCAATGCTCTCGCGTCCCTGCGGAGACCAGTAGGCCAGCGGGTTCAGGTTCAGCCAGAGGGCGAACTCGTCGAGGGTGAGCGCCGAGCCGACGCCGTAGCTGAGCGCCAACAGGCGGCTCAGCAAAATCGAGACCGGTGTATCGCCGTCCCCTACCTCGGTAAGCTCGCCGTAGCCGCACAACAGCAGAATGAGGATTCCCCATACGAGGTGATGGATGTGAACTCCATGCATCTCCACCCATCCGAAGGGACCGACGCGGTGAGTGATGCTGGCCACCAGCAGACGCACGGCGGCAAAGGTCACAAAGAATCCCACGGAGGCGTAGAAGAGCCGGCGCCGCGGACGGTCAGGAATGTCCTGGTTGATGATCCGGCCAAGACTCGTCAGCCGAAGCAGCAGGAGAAAGGCCGCGATCACGAGGGCGACGAAGCAGAGCAACATCCACGAGCCAGAGTGGTGCATAGCCTTTCATTCTACAGCCCCATCCGGCGGCGAAAAGCGACAGGCGAGCCGAAGCCCGCCTGTGCGATTCACTTCCATCGCAACTCACTTCAATTCCGGGAAGTCCTCCTCGCGGTACTCGCGCTGCACGCGCTCACCGCTGGCGACTTGCGCCGCCTCGTTCCGGCGCAGCTCAACGCGGCGAATCTTGCCGCTAATGGTTTTGGGCAGGTCCTTGAACTCGATGCGGCGCACGCGCTTGTATGGCGCCAGGGCCTTGCGGATGTGGCGGAAGATGTCCAGCGCCAGCTCGCGGGAGGGTTCAACGCCCGCGCGCAGGATGACGAAGGCCTTGGGGATGGCCGTGCGGATTGGGTCCGGCGATGGCACCACGGCGCACTCGACGATGTCGGGGTGCTCGACCATCGCGCTCTCCAGCTCAAAGGGGCTGATGCGATAGTCGCTGGCCTTGAAGACGTCATCGGCGCGGCCGACGAAGGTGAAGTAACCCTCCTGGTCCTTGGACATCACGTCGCCCGTGCGATAGACCTCGCCGGTGAGGTGCTGCACGTTGCCAAGGTCGTCCTGGTAGCCGGGCATCAGGGCCATGGGAGCCGGGTTTAGAAGGATGCAAAGCTCACCTTCTTCCGCCACGTTGTTGTCCAGGTCAAGCAGCGCCAGGCGGTAGCCCGGCATGGGACGCCCAACCGAGCCAAGCTTCATGGGCTGTCCCGGCGAGTTGCCAAGCTGCGCCGTGGTCTCCGTCTGTCCGTAGCCATCGCGGATGGTCAGGTTCCAGGCGGTGCGCACGCGCTCAATGACCTCGGGGTTCAAGGGCTCTCCGGCGCTGACGGCTTCGCGCAGGCTGACCTTGTAGTCCTCGAGTTTTTCCTGCGCCAGCATGCGCCACACCGTGGGCGGCGCGCAGAAGGTGGTCACCTTGGCCGCGACCAGGGCATTCAGCAGGCCGGCGGCGTGGAAGCGCGCCTGGTTATAGGCAAAGACCGTGGCCTCGGCGTTCCACGGCGCAAAGACGCAACTCCACGCGTGCTTGGCCCAGCCCGGAGAGCTCAGGTTGCAGTGCACGTCGCCGGGCTGCAGGCCAATCCAGTACATGGTTGTCAGATGACCCACCGGATAGCTGACGTGCGTGTGCATCACAACCTTGGGCTTGCTGGTGGTGCCGCTGGTGAAGTAGAGCTGCAAGGGGTCGCTGGCCTTGGTAACGCCTTCGGGCTCAAAGTCGGCGGGGAAGGCGTAACCCCTGTCGAAGTTCGTCCAGCCCGGCACGTCGCCGCCGACCGAGACGCGGCTGAGCGCCTCAAGGTGCGCGACCTTCGGAGCAAGATCGTGGCTGGCGATGATGTGGCTGACGTTGCCGCGGCGGCTGCGGTCGGCCAGGTCTTCCTGCGTCAGCAGGGTGGTGGTGGGGATGACCACCGCGCCCAGCTTCATGGCCGCCAGGATCGCCTCCCATAGCTGTGGCACGTTGCCCAGCATCAGCAGAATGCGGTCACCGCGGCGCACGCCGAGCGAGCGCAGGAAATTGGCAATCTGCGAACTGCGGCGCGAGAGTTCGGAGAAGGTGAGTTTCTCTTCGCCGCCCTGCTCGTGCATGACCCAAAGCGCCGGCTGGTCGCGGCGCGAGCCGCGCGCAATGGCGTCAAACCAGTCCAGTGCCCAGTTGAATTCATGCAGCACGGGCCAGGTAAAGCCCTGGCACGCCTTGGCGTAGTCGGCGCGGTTCTCCAGAAGGAAGTCGCGCGCGCTCAAAAAACTCTGATGGGCAACGGGATCGCTAGTTTGTTTGGCAGGCATGTGTTTCCCCCTTTGGGAGTGAACAGGAATCGGCCGTCGAGAAAAATGATTTTACCGGCGTGGCGATTTTGCGCCCCGGATTATGTCAGAAGATCACCGATGATGCCAGAAGATGCTGAGCGACCGGGAAAAAGCCTGGGCTTGCGACGATTCGCCTCTCCGGAGCATCTATTCACACAGGTGGAAATTTAACGGGCGAGGCCTCGGTCCGGGCGCGTCTGAATCTTACGGTTGAGGGAGAATGGCGCGATGATGAACCTGTCTGACTTCCATCTTCTCTCCCGCCATGGCGTGCTTTGGATGTTCCTGGTGACCTTGGGCGAGCGCCTTGGCCTGCCGCTGTTCGTCACTCCGCTGCTGGTTGCCGCCGGAGCCCTGAGCGCCATGGGCCATCTGCATTTTGGCCTGCTGCTGCTGGTCACCACGGTGGCCTGCGTACTGGGTGACACCGTGTGGTACGAGTTGGGACGCTGGAAGGGCAGCGCCCTCTTCGGCTTCCTTTGCCGCATCACTCTGCAGCCGGATAGCTGCGTGCGCCGCAGCGAGATGGCGATCGTGAAGCACACCGGCACCAGTCTGCTGTGGGCCAAGTGGCTGCCCGGAGTGGCGCACCTGGCCGTGCCCATGGCCGGCACCGCGCGCCTTCCCCGCTCCCGCTTCCATTTGTATAACGTGGTTGGCTCGGTGGCCTGGCTGGGAATCCTGTTGACCGGCGGATACCTGAGCATGCGCACCGTGGATTGGCTCGGCCTGTTTGTGGTGACGGCGCGCTGGGCCATTGGCGTGGCCGTGGTGGTCAGCGTGGTCCTGCTGGTGCATGCATACTTTGAGCGCCGGAAGTTTGTGAAGTCACTGCGCATGGCGCGCATCTCTCCCGAAGAGCTCTACCGGCAGGTGCAGCAGGGCGAGCAGCCGGTGATTGTGGACCTGCGCCACCCGTTGGATTTTCTCGCCGCGCCGCGCACGCTACCCGGGGCTCTGCGCGTCGCGTCGAGCGAGATCGAGGCGCGCATCGCGGAGATTCCCTCCGAACGCGACATCATCGTTTACTGCACCTGCCCCAACGAGGAGACGGCCGTGAAGGTGGCGCGGCAGTTGCGCAGCCTCGGGTTGGTGAAGGTGCGTCCGCTGGCCGGCGGGCTGGCCGGATGGGAAGAGCGCGGCTACCCGGTGGACCATCACTATGGCGAGGATGGCCAGCCGCTGGTGTCAATCGAAGCCCGCTGAGTGGACAGGCCACACAGCGTAGTCCATCCACAAGGGGCAATACGCCGCGAAGTTCTTTCCGCCACAAATCCATTTACACTAGCTCATGGTGATGCGGGCCGCAGGGCTTCCGAGAGGCCGCGCCCGTCTGAGCCTTCCTGAGAATTTTCCACGGAGTTTGTCCGACGATGTTTTTGCCCGCCGCTACGACCATGCTGACGCGTCACGGCGTGCTGTGGATGTTCCTGGTAACGCTGGGCGAACGTCTCGGACTGCCGGTCTTCATCTCTCCGCTGTTGCTGGCCGCCGGCGCCATGGTGGCCGTCAATCCCATGCAGTTCTGGCTGGTGATGCTGGCCACGACCGTGCCTTGCCTGCTGGGCGACGCCATGTGGTACGAGCTGGGACGATGGAAGGGACGCGCGGTGATCGCCGCCGTCTGCCGCATCTCCTTTGTGCCGGATGCGCTGGAGCAGAAGACCTATCGCGGTCTGGATCGCTTCCGCGGCACTTCACTCCTCTACGCCAAGTGGATTCCGGGTGTGGCGCACCTGGCTCCGCCGGTGGCCGGAGCGGCACGACTGCCGCGCCTGCGCTTTCATCTGTACAACGGCATTGGCTCCATTGTGTGGATATTGACCATGCTGCTGGCGGGCGTGGTCAGCATGAGGCATTTTGACTGGATGGCGATGTTTGCGCGCTCCTCGCGCTGGTTCATTGAATCTGTCCTGGCGGCCTCGGTTCCATTGGCACTGTATAGCTGGTGGCGGCGCAGGGCGGCCATCCAGCAGCGCATGGCCGCCGAGCGTGTTCAGGCCTCAACGCCGGCGCTGGACACACAGAAGCAGGATTAGCCTCCCCCGTCGCCCGCCTGCAACAACACTTGCAGTGCCGGGCAAAGCGTTCTAGGCTCGTAGTATCCACAGCAATGCGAGTCCCGCCGCTTTTGGGCGGGAGGAAGGCGCGCACCGCCGCCGCCAGTATTTGTGGCCGGTGCGGGGTACGGCAATTTTTATGTTTCATCAAACCGACGACCTGAGAATCAAATGGACCAAGGTAGTGCTTCCGCCAGTGTTCCTGGAGGAAGAGCTGCCGTTGACCGATGCCGCTTCGGCGACGGTCTTTGAAGCGCGCCACGCCATTGGCGAGGTGCTGGCCGGGCGCGACCGCCGCCTGGTCGTCGTGGTGGGGCCATGCTCCATCCACGACCCCAAGGCCGCGCGCGAGTATGCCCAGCGTTTGAAGCAGGCCGCCGCCCCGCTCAGCAACGAGCTGCTGGTGGTGATGCGCGTTTACTTCGAGAAGCCGCGCACCATCATCGGATGGAAGGGATTGATCAACGATCCCTACCTGGACGGCTCCTACAAAATTAACGACGGCCTGCGCCTGGCGCGCCGCCTGTTGCTGGATCTGGCCGAGATGGGCGTGCCGGCCGGCACCGAGTTTCTGGACATGATCTCGCCCCAGTATGTGGCCGCCCTGGTGAGCTGGGGCGCCATCGGCGCGCGCACCACGGAGAGCCAGTTGCACCGCCAGCTGGTCAGCGGCCTGAGCTGCCCGGTGGGCTTCAAGAACGCCACCAGTGGAGACGTGCAGATCGCCATCGAGGCCATGCTCTCGGCGGCCAATCCGCACACCTTCCTCGGCCATACCAAGCACGGACAGTCGGCCATCTTCGTCACCAACGGCAACCCGGAGACGCATGTCATCCTGCGCGGCGGCAACGGCATGGTGAACTACACGGCCGAGGCCGTGAACGATGTTTGCGCGCGGCTGGAGAAGGCCAAGGCGAAGCCGCAGGTGATGATTGATTGCAGCCACGCCAACAGCCGCAAGGATCACACGCGCCAGGGCGAAGTCTGCCGCGATGTGGCCGCGCAGGTGGCCTCGGGCGACCGCCGCATTCTAGGGTTGATGATTGAGAGCAACCTGGTGGCCGGCGCGCAAAAGTTGGAGACGGGCAAGGAACTCGTCTACGGGCAGAGCATCACCGACGCCTGCATTGGTTGGGATGAGACCCAAAGGTTGCTGGAGGAACTGGCCGCGGCTGTGCGCAAGGGAAGGTAACCGCGCCATTTAGCTGGCCGTCAAAATACAAAGGGCGATCCCGTATGGGACCGCCCTTTTCTTGCGTTCACACAGCCTACGGCTTCGCTGTTGCTGCCGCTGCGCCGGCCTCGGGCTTGGTTTCGGGTGAGGCCGTGGCCTTGGAAGGCTTGCCATGCTTGCCGGGCTTCGCCTCCGGAGCGGCGGCCGGAGCGGCTTCGTGCTTCACCTCGACCAGCAGCGGCTTGCGCGGCAGCATGGCATCACGCATGGCGGCGTTATACAGGAACGAGGCCATGATGATGGAGGCCTGAATCAGGTCCTCGCGCTGGGCGTGGTCGTAAACGTCCATGTTGGAGTGGTGGGTGCGGGTGTCGTACTCCAGCCAGTCCTGAATGAACTGGAAGCCCGGAATGCCAACGGCGTCAAACGAGATGTGATCGGTCGAACCGGTGTTGCGCATGGTCACCGTGGTGAAGCCGAGGTCCTGGAAGGGCTTTCCCCACTCTTCGAAGAGGGGAACCACGGCGGCGTTCTCCTGCGCGTAGATGCCGCGAATCTTGCCGCTGCCGTTGTCCAGGTTGAAGTAGGCCGAGATCTTCTCCTGCTCGGGTTTGACTACGATGGGCAGCGGAGTGGTGCGCATGTAGGACGGAGTGTTGTCGCCCTTCGGTACATCCACGTGTCCGAAGTGCTCCTTCACGTAGGCCTCCGAGCCGAGCAGGCCTTCTTCTTCTCCGCCCCAAAGCCCGATGCGGATGGTGCGGCGCGGCTTGATGCCAAGCGCCTGCAGAATGCGCACGGCCTCCATGGCCACGGCCACGCCCGCGCCGTTATCGGTGGCGCCGGTGCCGCTGTGCCAGCTGTCAAGATGGCCGCCGATCATGACGACTTCATCCTTTTTGTCGGTGCCGGGAATCTCGGCGATCGTGTTGTAAATCTGCCCGTTGTCCGGCGACTCGAAGTGCGACTTCACGTCAAGCTCGACCGTCACCGGAATCTTCTTATCCAGCAGGCGCGCCATGCGGTTGAACTGTTCGGCGGCGATGACCACCTGCGGCACGCCATCGGGCGAGCCCGGCTTGTAGTTCTGCGTTCCCTGCACCAGGATCAGACCGTAGTCCCAGCGGCTGGCCTCGATCGTGGCGGCCGCTTTTTCATCCTGCAGGAACTTGTCGGTTGCCATGCTGAGGCGGCGGCGCTGCATGATCTCCTCACGCGTCCAGAGGCGGCCGGTGGGATCGCGATACGCTCCGCCGGGGATTCTGGTACTCGGCCGTCTCCTTGAGTCCGGCCTCGTCGTAGCGGCGGCTGGCGGCCTTGGTCTCCAGGGTCAGCTCGCGCGGCTCGCCCACCAGGACGATCTTTCCGGCAAACTGCCCCTTGAGCTTTTCCAACTCTTCGACGCTCTTGACCCGCAGCGCTACCACTTCACCCTTTAGCACGCCATTGGTCGCCGGCGTCCAGGCCTTGGGGATGCCGTAGATGACGGCGGTGTCGGGGGCCGTCATGCGAATGGAGACGGAATCCAACGCCCAACCGCGGCCAAAGCTGAAACCTTCCAGGTGCGAGTTGACCAGGCCCCAGTCGGCAAGCTGCTTCTGGGTAAACAGATTGGCGTCCTTCAGGTGCTGCGAGCCACTCAAGCGCGGTCCGATGCGGTCGCTCAACTCGGCCAGGGTCTGCATCACCTTGCTGTGCTGAGTCGCCTCCATTCGGATGCGGCTGACCACCTGCAGGTCTACTCCCTCCGGTGCCGTGGCGGCCGTGGCCGGCAGGGCCATGGAAAGAACGAGCACAAGGGAGACAGCCATGGAAAGGGCACGCCGGGAGGGGCGGAGTTGGTTCATTCGTAAACCTCTTTGATGCCAGGATTCTCGCGGAGTGCGTGACGCGAGTACGTCTGTTTGTAAGCATCTTAGCACCGGACGGACGGCGGAGTGGCAGCCTGCCGGGGGACAAATGTGTAACAAAACGTAAACATCGGTGGCCGCCGTAAGGGCGTCCAGACCTTGGGTTCAATTCAGGAATCCGGCCCCAAATGGCGAGCTGAGTGAAACAAAAGGCGCTTCATGGAAAGTTCACCATAGGTTGGCGAAGCCATACAGGCGACAATCGTCCCTCTATTCCCCCCATAGCGCATGTGTAGTGCGACAGCAAAGTTGTGCGGAGGATCCGAATGGAAGAGTTGATTGGAGTCAGCGAGGATGGGTCGCTGCTGCCGCCGGGCGGCGAGCGCCCGAGAACGATCATGCTGGTGGAAGATGAGACCACGGTGCGCAACCTGCTCTGCGAGGTTCTGCAGCGCTGCGGTTATCAGGTGCTGGTTTGCAGCACACCGGAGGAAGGCCTCAGCACCTGCCGCAACCACCATGGCCCGATTGACCTGCTGCTCACCGACGTAGTGATGCCGGGGATGAATGGCCGCGAGATGGCAGAGCGCATCAGCGCCATGCTACCCGACCTGCGCATCATCTTCATGTCCGGATACAGCGAGCAGGTCCTGATGCAGGATGGAGAGTTGGATCCCCGCATTGAATACCTGCAGAAACCCTTCTCGCTTCAGATACTCCGCAACAGGCTGTTGCGAGTGCTGGGCGTGGGGGAGCGCGCCGTGCAGTAGCCGGAAAAACTCTTTATCGTTGGCATATCCGATGAGAAGGAGCCGCGGAGTGTCCGCGATGAAAGGCCGGATGCGGGCATCAACCAGCCAGAGATTGCCAAGAACGCAGATTCACTCCACCCAGCTATCGATTGGCCACCTGCGCAGGTAAGTGCTGTATCGCGCGGACGATCTCCCCAGGGATTGCGTCGAGGGTGAGGACGTTGTGCAGGATGCCGGCTTCCGCGCAGGCGCGCGGCATGCCATACACGGTGCAACTGCGCTCGTCTTCGCCGACCGTGTACCCACCGGTGCGGTAGATGGCTTCCATGCCCTGCTGTCCGTCGTTGCCCATCCCGGTCAAAATTACGCCCATGGCGGAGCCGCCGTACTCGCGGGCGGCGGAGAGCATGAGCACATCCACCGAGGGCATATGTGGCATGTTGGTGGGCGTCAATGACATCTCCGCGGCGGGGCCGCTGTTGCGCCGCACCACGCGCAGGTGCTGGCCGGCGCGTGCAATGTAGATGACGCCCGGTAGCAGCGGCTCATTGGGCTCGCTCTCCTTCACCCTGTTGCGGCACAGTGCGTTCATCCGGTTGGCGAACGGCCCGGTAAAGCCGGGTGGCATATGCTGCACGATCACGATGGGGACGGAAAGCTCTGCCGGCAGCATGGGCAGAATGGTCTGCAGAGCCTTCGGTCCACCGGTGGATGTGCCGATGCAGACCACCCGCGGCGTGGGGAAGTTGTGCAGAGAAGTGCTGGTGCGGCGCGGCACGGCCGCCACTGGCTTGTTGGCGCCACGCTGCGGCATGCGCCGTTTGTGCACGGCGGCCGCCTTGCACTTGGCCACCAGGTCATCCTTGATGCGGATGATGTCAATCGAGGCGTAGGAGAGGTCCTTGCTCAGGAAGTCGTACGCCCCGCGCCCGAGAGCCTCGATGGTGGCCTCGGCGTGGGTGCGGGTGAGCGAGCTGACCATAATGACCGGGCAGGGCGCTTCCTCCATGATGCGCGAGAGCGCCTCCAGGCCAGTCATGCGCGGCATCTCCACGTCCATGGTGATGACGTCCGGGCGGAGCCGGCAGGCCTTCTCCAGTCCTTCGGCGCCGTCGCAGGCGGTGTCAATCACCTTGAGCGCGGGATCGCTTTCGATCATACGGCGCAGGGCGGTGCGCATGAAGGCGCTGTCATCCACCACCAGAACGCGCACCGGCGGCGGAACGCCGGCTGTCACAGGCAGAACAGGGCGCTGACCAGCGACCTGACCTCGTTAACATAGGCTTCGATTTCCATGGTGAAGCAGGCGACATCGAGATACTTCACGCGTGGCGAATGCTCGCCGATGATGCGCCAGGCGGGCTCTTCCTCGAGCGTCACCACCAGGTCTTCGGTGTAGCCGTAGCCGAGTCCACCGGTGCGGCACAGCAGGTCGGCGATGTTGACCAGCGCGGTCAGCATCGGGTCCAGGGTGGCCTTCTCCACGTCGTGATGGCGGCGCATCACCTCGCTCAGATAGTCGAAGAGCTGCCAGTGGGTGCACAGAAGGTCTCCGGTGACCTCATGCGACAAGCCCATCTCCTCCAGTTCCACGTCGCGCAGTGAGCGGTGCGTGGCGGCGGCCTTCTTGTAGGCGGACGTGTACTCCTTGGGGATGAGAATCATGTTCACCAGCAGGCCCAGGTCGTGGACGAGACCGGCCAGATAGGCGCGTTCCGGGTCGGCGTAGCCGAGCTTGCGCGCCAGGTTGCGGCTGATGAGGGCGCAGGCCAGCGAGTGCTCCCACAGCGCCGCGGCATTGACCTCCGACGAGCGCGGCGCGACCTGCATCAGGCAGCAGGAGGTGACGATGTCCCGCAGGCGGTGTACGCCCAGGGTCAGCGCCGCTCCGCGCAGGCTGTTGACCCTCTGGCGCATGCCGAACAGTGGCGAGTTGGCCATGTGCAGAACCTGCGAGCTGAGTGCGCCATCGTGCGCGACCAGTTGCACGGTCTTCTGCAGGTCAATGTCATCGGTGTTGGCGCTCAACTGGTTCAGTACCGGAAACAGAATGGCCGGAAGCGATGGGAGTCCATTCAGGGTCTCCACACGGTGGTGCAGTTCGGTTAGCGACAGGGCGGTCATGATTCACCTCTTGACCGGCGACTTGATGTAAGCCATGGCGCCAGGAAAGTGGACAAGACGAAAGTCATCGTTCACGCCGAACAGCGATTCGGCGTGGCCGAGGAAGAGATAGGAGTGCGGCAGAAGGTTGTTGTAAAAGTGCTGGATCACGCGCTTCTTGCTGGCGCCGTCAAAGTAGATCAGCACGTTGCAGCAGAAGATGACATCGAGCGACTTGATGAACAACATGCGCGCGTCGTCCAGCAGGTTCACCCGGCTGAACTTGATCAGCTTCCGCACCTCGTCGCGCACACGGTAGTCGCGCGTGCCCGCCACGGGATCGAAGTACTTGCGCAGTTGTTCCGGCGACACGTTGCGCAGCGCATAGTCGCCGTAGACGCCCTCCTGGCAGCGCTGCAGCGAGCGGTCGTTGAGGTCGGTGGCGATGATCTCAAAGGTGAATCCGCGCAGGAAGCGCTGGGCCTCTTCCAGCAGGATCATGGCCATCGTGTAGGGCTCTTCACCCGTTGAGCAGCCGGCGCTCCAGATGCGCAGGTGCTTGTAGGGGAGCTTCTCCTTGCTGGCCACGATGCTGGGCAGCACCAGTCTCTGCAGGGCCGCCAACTGCGGCTGGTTGCGGAAGAAGCAGGTCTCGCCCACGGTGATCTCGTTCAGCAGCAGGTGCATCTCGTTGGTGCGTTGCGCCGAGCGGGTCAGCACCTCGTGATACTGCCGCAGGCTGGGGATGCTCAACTCCTTCATGCGCCGCCCGCAGCGGTCTTCCAGGAAGGCCAGCCGGTTGTCATTGTGAAAGATGCCGGCCACCCCGTAGATGAGGTCGCGAATCTGATAGCTGACCGGGTTGACGTCCTGGCGCGGAGGCGGCGTTATGTTTGAACTCATCTCTCCTCCTAACAGGCGGCCATGCTGGCGGCGCTGCGCAGCAAGTGGTTGGGATCGAGCACCAGGCGGACCCGTCCATCGCCGGTGATGGTGGCGCCGGCCACGTAGCGGCTGTCGCGCAGCAGGGCGCTGAGCGGCTTGATCACCGTGGACTCCTGCCCGATGAGTGCCTCGACGGCGAGTGCGATGCGCTGGTCGTTGATGGAGAGGATGACGGCGCGTTCACTGGCCTGCTCCCGGCGCGCGCCGATGACCTCGGCCAAACGCAGCAGCGGCACCGTGCTGTCACGCAGCATCAGCACCTCGTTGCCTTCCACGCGATGCACGAAGCCCTCTTCAATGCGCACCGTCTCCAGCACCGAGCGCAGCGGGATGGCGTAAATCTCATCGCTAACCTGTACCAGCAGCACCGGCAGAATGGCCATGGTCAGCGGAACCTTGAGCGTGATGTTGGTGCCGCGCCCGATGACGCTTTCAATCTCCACGCTGCCGTTCAGGCGGTGCAGGTTGGTGCGCACCACGTCCATGCCCACGCCGCGTCCGCTCAGGTTGTTCACCTTCTCGGCCGTGGAAAAGCCCGGCAGAAAGAGCGCGTCGAAGATCTCCCGCCGCGACAGCCCCGCCGCCTGTTCCGCCGTGTACATGCCCTTTTCCACCACCTTGGTACGGATGACCTCGGGATCAATGCCGCGGCCGTCATCGGCGATGGTGACGAAAATCTGGTCGCCCTGCTGGCGGGCATCCACGCGGATCGTGCCATGCGCAGGTTTGCCACTGGCCGTGCGCCGCGCCGCGTCCTCGATGCCGTGATCAAGCGAGTTGCGCAGGATGTGCACGAGCGGGTCGTGGATATGCTCGATCATCGTCTTGTCGATTTCGGTCTCCTGGCCGCTGATGACGATCTCCACCTCCTTGCCGACCTGGTGCGAGAGTTCGCGCACCAGCCGGGGCAGCTTGCGGAAGAGGTTGTCAATGGGCACCATGCGCGTGCGCAGGCTGGCATCCTGCAACTCGTCGGTGATGAATCCAAGACGCGCCGTGCTGGTGGCCAGAGCCTCCTGCAGGTCGAGGTCCTTGCCCCCTGCCGAGGAGAGGTCCTGCGAGATGCGCAGCAGGCGGTTGCGTTCCAGCACCAGCTCGCCCACCAGGTTCACCAGGTAGTCCAGCTTGCGTACCTCGACGCGCATCGTATCCGAGCTGTCCGGCCGAGCGGCGGCCAGGGCTCGTGCGGCCTTCTCTTCCGCGGCTTCGGCGGCCAGCGTGGCGGCCGCGGCGGCCATCGCCGGATCGTCAATCGCCGCCGCTTCGGTGTCGGCGCCGAGCAAGGCTGCGCCGTTGCCAGCGGGAGCGGATTCGGTCACTGCGGCGGGAGGCGCCATCGCTTCGGCACCCTCGGCCGGCACCGAGGCCTCCAACAGTTCCAGCAGCGGAGCAAGATCGTACTCCGGAGTCTGGCCGCTGCGTACGTCCTGCACCATCTGGCGCACCTGGTCGTTGACGCGCAGCAATGCGTCAATGATTTCGCGGGTGACCGGGAACTCGCCCTTGCGGAGCTGGTTCAGAAGGTCCTCGGCGTGGTGGGTCAGCTCGACCAGCTTCTCAAAGCCGAAGAAGCTGGAGGTGCCCTTGATGGTGTGCATGCCGCGGAAGATGCGGTTCAACACTTCCGCGTCGGCATGGTCCTCCATGGCGAGCAGGTCCTGCTCCACCTGTTGCACGAGCTCGTCGCTCTCGGTGATGAAATCTTTCAATAGATCGTCTGGAACAAACTCTGGCATGGCGCTCTCGATTCGCGGATAGCTACGCAGTTTCAATCGGCATGAGTGGCGGAATCCTTTACCGGCTGCGGCGGCAATACTGGGTGTTCGTGCGGAGCCACGATGACGATGTCCACGCGGCGGTTCAGGCGGCGGCCGTCCTCGTTGTCATTGGTGGCCACGGGGTGGTACTCCGCGTAGCCGGCGGCGGAGAGGCGCCCCGGAGCGATGTGCTCGCGGGTCATCAACAGGCGGATGATCTCGCTGGCACGCGCCGTGGAGAGCTCCCAGTTGCTCTGGAACTGAGCGGTGTGGATGGGTACGTTGTCGGTGTGTCCTTCAATGCGCAGGTTGCCGGCAAAGCTGCCCAGCACCTCGCCGAGACGGTCAAAGGTGTCCATGGAACTGGCGCGCAACGTGGCCGAGCCGCTATCAAAGAAGCCGACCTCCCGTAGGCTGAGCACCAGCCCCTCGGGAATCTCGCGCACGGCCACCGTGCGGCGCTCAATCTCCTGGGCCAGCCCGCGCTCCAGCTTTCCGCGCACGCTTTCGGCGCTTTCCGCTCCCGCCACCGGGGCGGAAGTGGGCGGCATGGGCGAGGTCTCCGGCAACACCATGGCGGGACCTCCGCTGCCGGCTCCGGCTCCCAGGCTGGTGAAGCCGGCGGTGATAGCCGTGGAGAGCTTCACCATGCGGGCTCGGTCCACCTGCGAGGAGGAATACAGCACGACGAAGAACGCAAACAGCAGGGTCATAAAGTCGGCATAGGAGACCATCCAGCGCTCGTGGTTCTCCTCGTGCCGCCGCCGTCGTCTCATCAGGCACCCCTTTGCGCGGCGGCGTGCGTCTTGTGACGCTGCTGTGACTTGTCGGTGGAGACGGGCGCGGACTTGTCCGAGACCTGTTGCAGGAAGCCGTTGAGCTTGGCCTCCAGCATGCGCGGGTTGATGCCCTCAAGGATTGAGATCACGCCCTCCAGCACCAGTTCGCGAAGGATCTGGCGAAAGCGCAGACGGTGGCGGAGCTTTCCGGCGATGGGGAGCGCGACCAGGTTGGCGAAGCCAACGCCATAGATGGTGGCCACAAAGGCCACGGCGATGCCACGGCCGACCTCGTCAATCTTATCCAGATGCTGCATCACCTGGATGAGCCCGAGCACGGCGCCAATGATTCCGATGGTGGGCGAAAAGCCTCCGGCGGATTCGTACACGCGGGGCAGTTCGTCTTCCGCCTCGCTGCTGGCATCCATCTCCAGTTGCATGATGGCCCTGAGCTCGCTGGAGTCCGTGCCATCCACGGCCAGCATCAGGGCACGGCGCAGGAAAGGGTCGGGGAGGTTAGGCAGCTCGTTATCGAGAGAAATGATGCCGTCGCGCCGCGCCTTCTGGGCAAGCTTGATCAGGCGGCTGATCTCATCACGCGCGCGCGAGGGCGGCTCAAACAGCACGGTGCGCAGGCCGCGGATGGCCTCCAGCACGGTGCCCAGGGGATACTGCAGCAGCACGGCGCCGACCGTGCCGCCAACGACGATGAGCGCGGCCGTCGGCTGCATGATCTGCGCCAGCTTGCCGCCTTCCAGCAGCAGGCCGGCAGTGATGCCTCCGAAGCTGACGGCGATTCCGGCTACGGTGCCCTTGTCCACGGACTACTCCTTACCGTTCTGCCGCGCCGCGGCACGCCCGCGGCCGGAGCCCGTGTTGGCAGGGCAGAGCAGCTTGCGGCGGTAGGCGACCACGCGGTTGATGACCTCGCCAACGGCCTCGCGCACCACCATCTTGTCGTTGGTCACAAGAGTGATGACCGTGTCGGGGCTTTCCTCGACGATCTTGATCAACTCTGCGTTGACCACCAGGGGGTGTCCATTCAAACGGGTAAGTTCAATCATGTGCCGGCCTGCTTCCGCTTGGGATATCGGCTGGCGGAAGCGGATTCTTGAATGTTGGGCTTACGGAATCAACGGTGGAAACAGGGGAGGGATGAAGCCAAAACGAAAATATTTTCCCGGCGGGTTAAAGCCGGAAGAGAAAGTCTCCGATAGCAGTCGTGTACGAAGCCAAAGGCACCAGCGGAAGATGCGGCAATCCGGCCGGCTCCGCAACGGGCAAAAAGGAGAGTTTCCATGTCACTCAGCATTCTGAACAACGTCACCGCGATGTCGGCCGAGAACCAATTGAACCTGACGAACACCGCGCTGGAAAATACGCTGCTGCAGTTGTCCTCGGGTTCTAAGTTGAATTCCGGCGCCGACGACGCGGCCGGTCTTTCGATCGCCAACGGATTGGAAGCCAACATCACGGCGCTGACCCAGTCGGCCAGCAACGCCAGCAACGCCCAGGGCCGCCTGCAGGTGGCGGATGGAGCTCTTTCGCAGGTGACCAGCTTGTTGAACCGCGCCGTCACCCTGGCAACGGAATCGGCCAGCGACACGGTGAGCGATGGCTCGCAGCGCGCCGCGCTGGACAACGAATTTTCGTCCATCAAGTCGGAAATTGACAGCATCGGCTCCACCACCACGTTCAACGGCTCGGCGGTCTTCCAGGGCGGTTCCACCAACTACGGCCAGGTGGTGCTTTCCGGCACCGGCCTGGGCACGGCCTCGGCCATCAGCTCCACCAAGGGCGAGCTGGACATCACCGTCACCGGCGGCACCACCTACAAGTTCAACGCCAGCAACAAGGACACGACCGTGGGTGCGTTGATCACGGACATCAACAGCTCCGGCGATGGCCTGGTGGCCTCGCTGAACTCGGCTGGTTCGCTGGTTGTCACCGACACTGAGAACCGCGCCACGGATGCGGCCAGCGAGTTGACGGTGGGCGCGGGCACCACGCTGGAGGCGGGCTCCGACAGCGCCGCTGAGACCGGCGCCAACACGACCGACTCCAGCACCTTCAACGTCTACCTGAGCGACGGCACCAGCACCGGCAGCAGCACCATCAGCACTACGCTGGGCGCACTGTCTTCCAGCAATATGAACGGCGTCAGCCTGAGCTCGGACGACCTGCTGAGTGCCAGCTCGTCGCAGACGGCGTTGACCGACATCAACAATGCCATCGCGCAGGTGGCCGCCCTTCGCGGAGACCTGGGCGCCAGCATGAACCGGCTGACCGCCGCCGACAATGTCATCAACACCCAGACGACCAACCTCACCTCCGCCGAGGACAATGTCAGTTCGGCTGACATCTCTCAGCAGGTGAGCAACATGAGCGAAGACCAGGTGCTGACCCAGACCGGCATCTCCGCCCTATCGCAGGCCAACCAGATGCAGCAGATGCTGTTGAAGCTCTTCCAGTAAACCGGAGGCAGCGCCACTGCATGGGGGTGGGCCCACAGGGGCGCCACCCCCGTTCCTGCAGGCACCAGCAGAGGAAGGAGGCTCGCCATGGTAGATCCACTCTCCCCGGTCTTCCGGGATGGGCTGTCGGGAAGCTTTGCTGAGAGTCCTTTAACCAAACAGGAGCGCCAATTGCAGGAATTGGAGGGACGGCCGCCGATTGAGGTCGCGCCCACCGGAGCACAGGGGATTCCACGGCGTCGCAGGTCCGACTCCGACGAGCGCTGGCGACCGAGCGGCGCAACTCCCAGGCAGGACGGTGCAGAAGAGGATGAGCCGGAGGATTCTGAGCCCGGGACGGAAGAGGAAGCAGAGAGCAATGATGCCGAGAAAACAGAGGAGGAAAGTTCCGGCCATATGCTGGACAGCCGGAGCTAGCAGCTTATGAGCACAACTTCCACGGGATTAGTCTCCTCGAATGGCACCGAGCTGATCGCCGGCGCCAGCTACACCGATGGCAATGGCATCAACGTCAGTGAGACGGTCGCCGCAATCATCCAGGCTGACCGCGCGCCGGAAACCGCATGGACCACGGATGAGACTAACATCACCAACCAGGAGTCCGCGCTGACCACTCTGCAGACCGACATTGCCACCCTGCAGACATCCTTTGAATCGCTCAATGACTACAGCGGAGTCTTTGATGGGATGACGGCGACCTCTTCCGATGACTCCGCCGTCACGGCCACGGCCGGCAGCACGGCTACCTCTGGCACGCACACCGTTGTTGTCACTAACCTGGCCACCACCGGCGAAAGTTACTCGAACGAGATCACCAGCGGCAGCATCTCGTCAGGCGCACTGGTCATTGAGATCGGCACGGGAACGGCGCAGACCATCAACATTCCCGCCGACGCTGACTCCACGGATGACACCACGACGTTGGCCAACGCCGCCTCCTACATCAACGAGCAGGATCTGGGCGTCACGGCCACGGTCATCACTGACTCCGGCGGCTCGCGCCTCTCTCTGACCTCGACGACTTCGGGCTCGGCGGCCAGCGTCAGCGTGGAGTCGGCGCCCAGCGGGCTGACCTTCACCAACGTTGCGGGCCAGGACGCCAGCCTCACCGTGGATGGCGTACCCATTGACTCCGCCACCAATACGGTCACCTCGGCCATCACGGGAGTGACGCTCGACCTGACGAACACGACATCCTCCTCTGGCGTCACCGTGCAACTGGCGGCTGATACCAGCTCCATTACCACGGCGGTCAGCAGCTTCATCACCGCCTACAATGCCATCGTCACCGACCTCAACAGCCAGTTCCAGTACAACGGCGGAGTGGCGGCAGGGAGCACTACAGCCAGCTCCGATTCAACTTCCGGCGTGCTGGAGAGCGACCCTTCGGCCCGCCTCATCCAGCAGCAGTTGCTCGCAGCGATCTCGGTGACAGGCAGCGACAGCACGTCGTCTACGTCTACATCCTCGTCGTCGTCATCCACATCAACCACCAGCGCCATCTCGGAGCTTTCCGACCTTGGCATCACCATGAACAACGATGGCACTCTTACCCTGGACAGCACCACGCTGCAAAGCGCGCTCGACAGCAATTACAGCGGAGTGGAAAGTTTCTTTGAAAGCACCACCTCCGCGAGCTTTGCCGGAAACTTCAATAACCTGTTGACCAATCTGACCGATCCCTCCGACAGTGCGGTTACCCTGGATCTGAATGGGCTGGCTTCGAACTACACCACGGACGAAGACAACGTAAATAATCTGGAGACCCAGCTCACCGCCTTACAGGCAACGCTGACCACCCAGTACAGCACATTGAACACCACCTTGCAGATGTATCCAACCAACCTGATGGAGGTGGAAACCGAGCTTGGTTACCGCACCACCACCGACAGCAGTAGCAGCAGCTAAGGAAGAGCGATGAACCAAACGGAAGTCAACAGAAGATACCGCGAGGCGGAGATTCGCGGAGCCAGCAGCGTGGAGTGCGTCATCATGATGTACGACATTGCCATCGCCGACCTGCGCAAGTCGCTCGGCTGCCTTTCCGCCGGAGACATCGAGGGGCGCACCAATGCCCTGGTGCATTGCCTGAATGTGCTGGAGCAGCTGCAAGGCTCTCTACAGATCGAGTCTGGTGGCGAAGCCGCACGGCAGCTCTACCGCTTCTACTCGCTGGCGCGCGCCAAGATCCTTGAGGGCCAGCTCAAGTGCCGCGCCCCGCTTTTGCAGGAGATTCTGGCGTCATTCCAGCGAGTGCGCGAGATGTGGCTGGAGGTCAAGGGCCAGAGCCAGACTCCGCCGCCGTCCGAGGCCTGGGCCACTGCTGCCGATAGCCATGCCGGAGCTTGGAGCGCTTGAAGGCGTCTTGCTTGTTCATGAATAAAGAGGGCCGCATCACGCGGCCCTTTTCATCGCCTCTAACTAGCTGAGATAGTCGAGCAGGCTCTGTTGCGAGACCTTGGCCGCGGCCTCGATCGTCGCGGTCAGCGCCGTGTTCGCCTGGGTCAGGTCGGTGGCTGCCGTGGCCGTGTCGGCCGATACCAGCGTGTCCTGATAGGTGGTGATGTTGACTTTCTCTTCGGAGAGGAAGGTCGCGTTGCTGGTCAGCTCATTCACCGTGTTGCCATAAAAAACCTGTGCCGTGCTGACCGCGCTGAGCGCCGTGCTGATCGCGTTCGTGGCCGTTCCAATGGCCGTGGAATCGCCGGCATCCAGCGCCGTGACCAGCGATTGCAGGGCGGTGAACACGTTGCTGCCGCTCTGCGAAAAGATGCTGCTGCCCGGCAGGTTGGCCTTCACCGTAAGCCCCGTGCCGATCTGCACGGTGTTCTGCTGGCTGTTGCCGTTGTAGTCCACCTGGGTCGGGTCGGTGGAATCCACCGCGTAGGGCGCCGTGGTGGTGGCCGTGCCGCTGAACAGATACTGGCCCGAATACGTCGTGTTGGCCAGCGACATCACCTCGCTCTTGATGTCACTCACCTCGGCGCTGATCGAGTCGAGGTCGTTCTGATTGTTGGTTCCGTTGGCGCCTTCCGTGCCCAGGGTCACGGCCCGCTGCAATTCGGTGACAACGCTGCTCAGGGTGCTGTTCGCCGTGTTCAGTACATCGGTTAACGAGTCTGAGTTGGACGTGTACTGGTCCACTGAGGCAACCTGCGAGTTTTCGTCAATCATGGCGGCCTCGGCCGCGGGATTGTCGGAGGGCAGGTTCACCGTGCGGCCGGTACTGACCTCTTGCGCCGCCTTGTTCTCGGCGGCTTGTGCCTGGTCCATCAGGTTGACCATGTCGTAGGCGAAATTGGGATTCACTCGCATAAATTAGTACCCCGGATCGGTCACGCCCATGTCGAGGACGTTGCCCATGAGAGTGTCAATGGTGGAGATGACCTTGGCTGCCGCCTGGTAGCTGCGCTCGTAGAGCACCAGGTTCGAGGACTCTTCGTCCACGCTGACCCCCTCCACCGAACTCTGCTGATTCTGCAACTGCGTCAGGATGTTGCCCAGGGCGGTGGAGTTCGACGTGGCCTGTGAGATGGTGTTGCCAATGTCGTACGACAGATTCGCAAATGTATCGGTGGGCGTGGCGCCGTTGGAGAGATCCTGATTTTGCAAGGCGATCATGTCCTCCAGGTTGCTGTCATCGCCGCTGGCGCCACCGCTGGCCGCGGCTGCAATCTGCTGGCCGCTGGTAAGTGCCACGGTGATGGAGGAAGCCGCACCGGCCGAGCTGCCGCCGGTGGTGTCCGGCGGATTGAACATGGCCGTGCCGGCGTCGCCATTGGCATCGCTGCCGGAGGTCTGCACCGTGTTCACCGCGCTGGCAAAGTCGTAGGCGTACTGGTCCAGTTGCGTGCCGAGCGTTGCCAGCGAGGAGTCGCGGGCCGTGATGTATCCGCCCAGGCTTCCGGCGCTGATGGTGCTGGTGATGTCCGTGCCGCCGGCATAGACGTCGTTGTAGCCGCTCGAATTTAGTTGGTTGGTCAGCGAATAGGCCTTGCTGCCCACCACAAGTGGCACGCCGCCGGAGGTGGTCAAGGTGAGGCCGTCGCTACTGTTCGAGGTCTGGTAGTTCATGATGGACGAGAGCTGACTGAGCAGGCTGGAGAGCTGGTCCTGGTCAGAGTTGTCGCTTTGCCCCAGGGCCTTCGCCGTCTGAATTTCGCCGTTCGTGGCGGCGATCTGCTGGAGCAGGGAGTTGGCGTCGGTGGTGTTCTGCACCGCGCTTTTATCAGCCTGCTGCTGCGCCTGGGTGATGGTGCTGGCCGTGGTCTGGAAGGCCGAGGCGACATTCTGGGCGGCCGTCAGCACGTCGGAGCGCAGCGAACTATCGGTGGGCGAGGTGGAGAGCTCCTGCAAGGCGCTGAAGAACGAATCCATGGTGCTGCCGATGGAGTTCGTCGTCGTATCGCTGAACTCCACCTGCACCCCGCTGAGCGCGTTGCTGAGCGTGTCGTTCATGGTCTGCTGGGCCGTGTTGGCGTTGATGGAAAGGTCGAGCACGGTGTCACGCAGGCTCTCAATGGTCTTCACGTCCACGCCGGTCGAGCTCTGGTCCAGGCCCGACGGCGCAGTCTCTTCCAGCACCACCACGCGGCGCGCGTAGCCCGCGGTGTTGGCGTTGGCCAGGTTCGTGGTGGTCACGTCCATGGCCTCGGTGCTGGCCAGCAACGATTGCACGCTGACGTTGAGGTCGGCGGTCAGTCCCATGGTCAGCCCCTCAGGTGCAGCGTGGAGCGCGCAGCGTCGGGGTCGTGACCTCCGGCGCTGAGAATGGAGTGCATGGTCCTGGCCCACTGCGAAGAGTGGCGGAGCAGATGCCCGTACTGCCGAGCCAGCTCGCGGGTGCGCCGCAACTCCGCCTGCTCGCCGGCTCTGGACGGAAAAGGCACCGCCGCGAGTTCCGCGCACAACGCGCCCTGGCGCTCCACGGCCGCGCCAAAGGCGCCCATATCCCACGCCACCAGGGCCTGGATACCGTCTTCGAGCGATGCCGAAAGAGCGGCCATCGTGTGGTGGAACTCCTCGGTTGTGGCGCCGGGCTGTGCACGCTCCATCGTCAGCTCCGGAAGAGGTTCTGGAACATGGCGGTGGCCACGGCACGGGAGTCCACCGTGTAGGTGCCGCTTTCGATCTGTGCGCGCAGGGCTTCCACGCGGTCCTGTCGAATGGGCGCATCGCCGGCCATCTGGCTGGTGAGCGAGCTGATGCTGGCCGTATCCGTGCTGCCGTTCAGCGCGTTGCTGTCGCCCAGCTTGGCGGAACCGGTCGCGCCGGTGGCGGAGGTGCTTTGTGTCTGCGCGGCGGTGTCGAGCGGCAGGTTCTGGCTGTTGTCAATACGTACTGTCATGATCCTCCTTTGCTACTTCGTCCTATCCACGGTATCGGCAATCTTTCACAAAGCTTTAGGTACTTTAGGTGGCTGCATCATCTTTTTTCTCCCACCGCCCCATCTGTCGGGGTTCCCGAAGTGGCAACCGTACCCTTCGAATCCACCCCCAGTGAGTGCTGAATCATCTGGGCAAATCCCAGGACATGGCGTTGCGCCAGCGCCTGGCTGACGGCCCGCACCCCGATCGCTCCCCAGGCCTCGTGCCCGGCATCGCTGTTCTCCTCGTCTTCAATGGAGAGGTTCTTCTCCATCTTGTCCAGCACGGTGGCAAACAATCCTGCCTCCAGCTCCTCGGCCCCGGCGGCCGCCTTTTGCGACTTAAGATGCGCCGCCAACTGCTTGGGATCGTGCATCAGCTCCACACCGGTGGGTGCCACCGCGGGCGTGCTCATAGCACCTCCAGCTCAGCCTGCAAGGCCCCGGCTGCCTTCAGCGCCTGCAAAATGCTGACCACGTCGCGCGCCGAGGCGCCGATGGTCTGCAATCCATTCACCAGTTGCTCCACGGTCGCGCCCTCGCTCAGTTCGATGCGCTTGGCCGCGCCGTCCTTGGCCGTCAGGCTGGTCTGCGGCACAATCTCGGTGGTGCCGGTCTTGCTGAACGGGCTGGGCTGCGAGACCTGAAAGGTCGTAGAGATCTCAATGGACAGCGCGCCGTGCAGAATGCTGACCGCACTCAGCCGCGCCTCGCGCCCCATGACGATGGTGCCGGTCTTTTCATTCACCACCACGCGCGTGGGCGCCAGCACCGTAACCGGCAGCGCCTGGATGCGAGCCAGCAGGGCCGGTACGTCCTGCCCGGCGCAGGTGATCTCAATGCGGCGGCTGTCGGTGACCTTTGCCACCGGCCGTGCCAGCTCGCGGTTAATGCTATCGGCGACGCGCTCGGCGTTGTTGAAGTCGGCCTCGCGCAGCAGCAGAGACAGTGAGCCCAAACCGAGCAGGCTGGGTGCGGCGTCGCGTTCGGCGATGGCGCCGTTGGCGATGCGTCCCACCGTGGGGTGGTTGACCTGCTTGCTGACGCCTCCGCTGCCGGCCGTGTATCCGCCCACCGCCAGCGGTCCCTGCGCCAGGGCATACACCTGGCCATCCTCGCTGCGCAGGGGCGTCAGCAGTAGCGTGCCGCCTTCCAGCGACTTGGCGTCGCCAATCGAGCTGACCACAACATCCAGCGGCGTGCCGGCCCTGGAAAAGGGTGGCAGGGAGCTGGTCACGAATACGGCGGCGACGTTCTTTACCGTGACGTTTGTGGCCGTGACCTGCATCCCCAGCCGCGAGAGGATGTTGGCCAGCATTTGCGTGGTGAAGATCGTCTGCTTTTGATCTCCCGTGCCGCGCAGGCCAACTACCAGGCCGTAGCCGATAATGGAATTCTCCCGCGCGCCTTCGACCGTGGTGATCTCCCGGATGCGCACCATGCGTTGTGCCGACGGCGGCGCATCGGCCGCGCGGAGCGGCTCGCCGGTCAGAGGCAGCAGAAGGGCGAGAATCAGGATTTTCAGGCGGCTGCGCACGGCTCCCTCACATTCCCAGGAACTTCATCAACGTGCGGATGACGATATTCGGCTGGCGCACGGCATCGCTGATAATGCCCTTGCCCTCGACCTCCAGTTGCAGGTTGAAGAGCTGGTAGGAGTAGACGAAGTTGCCGGCGTTGATATCCAGCGGGCGCACCACGCCGCGCAACGTAAGATTCTCGTGTTCATGATTGGCCAGCAGGTGACGGCGCGCTTCCAACACCAGCGATCCATTGGGCAGCACGGCCACCACCTCGGCCGTCAGCGTTGTATTCATCGTATTGCTGGAGGCCGTCGCCCCGGTCCCGGTCAGCTTGGTGCTGGCGTTGGCCGCCAGCAGCGGGTTCAGGAAACTGGGGGTGATGCCGCCCACTCCGGTCACGGCGCTGGAGTGCGAAAATTCTCGATCCGTGGCCACGCTGCCGCTCTGCGCGATGGTGGTGGACTCCGTGATCTGAATCGAGATGGTGTCACCCACCTGGTGCGCGCGCAGGTCGGCAAAGGGTTCGGCCAGCAGTCCGTTGGGGGTGTACAGGCTTCCCGAAGAGATCGTCGCCGCGGTCGGCGTCGCCGCAGGCAGTTCCTTGAGGTATGCCTGCAATGTGGTTTTGTCTTTCGCAGGTTTCTTTTTATTGTGCGCGTGGAGTGCCGGAGCCAGCAAGGTGGCCGCCAGCGCCAGGCACAGCAACAGACGTAATGGCGTGTACGTGCGAGTGTGCGTCGCCATGTTATGCCCCTCCCGTCACAATGAGCGCGCTCTGTGCGTCCACCAGTTGGGCATGCATGGTGCGGCCCGTGCCGGTCACCTTCACCCGGATCGTCTGTCCCGCGTCGCCATCTTCCATGGCCACCACCGGCATCAGCGCGCGCATGCCATCCATGCGGAGTTCGGCTCTCAGGCGGGCTCCGCTGCGAACCAGCGCCGTGTGCCTTATCTTGGCCGTTGTGGTGACGTGCGTTGCGACCTTGGGCCGCAGCGCGTGCTCGTCGGCCGCGCGATTGACCACCACCAGTTGCGGCAGCGCCATCCCGGGGCAGTGCAGGCGAAGCTCGCTGCGGTGGAGTCCCACCGCGTGCAGGTCCGTGGCCTGGCAGCCGGCCAGTTCCGTGGTCTTCGGATACATCAGTAACTCTTCCGGCAGAATCTCCTGCCCGGTCTGCACCGTCAGCCACGCCGCCAACCGCGCGCGCCCGGAGCGATCCTCCGGCGGCGCGGCCAGGGCCGTGGCAGTAAGCAGCAGAATGGCGAGCAGGTGGAATCTCTTCATGGCCGTGTTACTTTCCCATCTGGTTGACTTCCTGGAACATCTGGTCGGCGGCCTTGGCCACCTGCGAGTTCGCCTCATACGAGCGCTGCGCCAGGATCATCTGAATGAACTCCTCCACGGTGTTTACGTTCGACTGTTCCAGCGACCCCTGCACCAGGGTTCCCAATCCTTCACTGCCGCCGGGATTGCCCACAATCGGATCGCCCGAGCTGCTGGTAGGCAGCAGAATATTGCTGCCCACACTGTTCAACCCGCCCGGATTTGCGAAGGTCGCCAGTTGAATCTGTCCTATCTGCTGCGACTGCGTCTGCCCGGGCTGGGTCACGGTGACCGTGCCGTCGGTGCCGATGGTGATCGAAGTGGCGTCGGCCGGAATGGTCAGCGACGGCTGCAGTGCGTTGCCGTCGGCGGTCACCACGTTGCCCTGCGAATCCAGATGGAAGCTGCCACTGCGCGTATAACCGGTCTGCCCATTGGGCATCAGCACCTGGAAGTAGCCCAGCCCCTGGATGGCCAGATCGAGCGAGTTGCCGGTCTGCTGGAAGTCGCCCTGCGACTGCAATATCTCGGTGGCCGAGGCCCGCGTACCCAAGCCAATCTGCATTCCGGCCGAGACCGTCTGCTGGGTGGCAGCCGCGCCGGGCGTCACCATGTTCTGGTAGATCATGTCCTGGAACTGCACGCGCCGTTTGCGGAAGCCCGCGGTGTTGGCGTTGGCCAGGTTGTTGGCCACGTTGTCCAGGTTGGTCTGCTGCGCCGTCATGCCGCTGGCGGCGGTATAGAGCGATCGGAACATGGTGAACTCCTATACCTTTGGCAGCTCTTGAGCCGCCGTGCGATTGAATTCCGTGTGAATGGTGTTGAGTGCGCGTTGCAGCATCTCCGCGTTGCGCTGAATCTCGATCAGTCCGACGGCGCTCGCCACGGGATTGATGTTGGAGTTCTCCAGCGCTCCCTGACGCACGTTCAGGCCGGCGCCGGCGTCGGTGGCCGCCGCCTGCGGAGCGCTGAAATATCCCTGCCCCAGGCTGGTCAGCGGCACCGAGGAGTCGAACTGCACCAGCTTGATCTGTCCGGCGACCGCGCCATCGGAGCTGATCACGCCGCTGGTGGAGATCTCCGCCGTACCCTGCGGCATGGTGATGGCCCCATCGCTGCCCAGCACGGAGTAGCCCTCCTGCGTGACCAACTGCCCGGTGGAGCTGAGGTGGAAGCTGCCGTTGCGCGTGTACTGCACGCCGGTGGGAGCCTGTACGGCAAAGAAGCCTGGCCCTTCCAGTGCCAGATCCAGAGGGTTGCCGGTCTGTTCCAGCGAGCCTTGGGAGAAGTCCGTGCGCGGCTCACCCAGCACGCCAAAGGAGCTGACCGCCTCGGTCGTGGGATTGCTGCTGGCGGTCATCAACTGGGTGTGAAAGCTGACCCGTCCGCCGCGGAAGCCTGTTGTGTTGGCGTTGGCCAGATTGTTGGCCGCCACGTCCAGCTCCTGGGTGCGGGCCATCAATCCGGTGCTGGCCGCATAGATACCGTTGTTCATCGCTGCTCCTGCCATGGAAGGAGCACGCGGGTTGCCAATCACTTTGGAAGTTTCTTAGTTACGGGCGGGAATGCGGTACGGGGCACAGGTGGAGCGCTCCGCGGAGTGCCACATCCGCGGAGGCCGCCTGCCGGGTCAATCGTGCAGTTCGAGCGTGACCCACAACGGCTTGCGCTCAAAGTCGTAGGTGGTCTCGATGGTGTTGCCACCGCTCAGTGAGCGCGTTTCGTAGTCTGAGCCGACGATGATGGTGGGCACGCTGAGCATGCAGTGGTGGCCCACGCCGCTCAACTTTCCCTTGAAGTTGCCGGCAATCATGTTGGCAATCTCGCCGAGTGCGTCCAGGCTGTCCTTGTCCACCTCGTCGGGCGGCATGCCGAGCATTTTGCTGGCCATGATGCGCGCTGCCTCTTCGCTGCAGCGGATGCTGAGCACTCCGCAGATGTTGCCGGCCAGGCCCACCAGGGCCGTAAACTGCGCCTCGGCCAGGCGATCCTGCTGCTCCACCGGCTGCAGGTGGGTGCACAGCATGATCTCGAAGACCTCGCGCGTGGAGAGCTCCAGCAGGGGCGTCCAACTGGCGCGTTCAAATACTACGCCGGGTGCGGAACTGTCAGAGTAGGGATGTGTCATGGTCATAGCCCCAAAACCGGAAGCACGTGTTCTTTCACCTGGTCCGGCGTGAATGGTTTGCGGATGTAACCTTTGGCGCCCAGCGACAGTGCCTGCACCACATTCGACTCGCTACCCTCGGTGGTGATCATCACCACCGGGATGTGCCGCAGCTTCTCCACGGTCTGCACCTGGCGGACGAACTCCAGGCCGTCCATCACGGGCATGTTGATGTCGCTCAAGATGAGGTCCACGGTGTTGGCGTCCAGCAGGCCCAGCGCCTCGGCGCCATTGCCCGCCTCCAGCACGGGAGAGGAGAGGTCGAGACCTGCCTGCCGCAGCGAGCGCTCCACGATCTTGCGCATCACCGACGAGTCGTCCACGATCATTGCTTTAATTTGGCTCATAAAAGTTTTCCCTGGGCCTTTCCACAGGAAGACCCCGTACTGCCGCGTGGCATGAAACTGCGATCGGGCGCATCTTCTCCTGCCGTGTTCACCACCAGTGCGTATAGCCGGCGCTGGCCCAGCAGCACGATGGCCTCTTCCACGCTGAGCCCAATCGAGCCGGGCTCTCTCTGTGCCTCTTCCACCACTAACCGGCGGAGGTGTTGATGGGCGCGGATGGAACTGCTCAGCTCAGCCAGGTTCATCACCTTGGACTGGCACAACTGGCCCAGTGGCAGCGCCGGCGCCTGGCCAGCCATGGCCGTGATGCCACTACGCGGATTCGCTTTCGAGAATGGTTGCAAGGTTTCCATCATGCTTTGATCGCTCCATCCTTGTATCGGCCGCTTGCGCGCGGCACTTTAGCTCAGGATGGAAGTTGCTCGAAGACCAGGTCCAGATGGGAGTTGCCCGGCATCAGCCGCGCCCAGATGTTGCCCTCCACCGCGCGCAGCCGCAACGCCTCGGCGCCGGTCTGCTGGGCATAGCTGCAAATGATGCGCGCCGTCTCCTGCGCGCTTGCCGGACGATGTAAGGTGACCTCACCGGCCATATCCTGTTTGCGGAAGTCCAGCATCTGGCGGAACTTCGGTTCCAGCACGATGCAGGCTTCGGTCTCACAGCCAAGCATCTGCTCCACGGCCATCAGCGCGCTGTGGTTCACCCGCTCGCAGAAGGCCACAAACAGCCTTCGCCCCTGGGACACCAAGTGCACCGGCAACATGCGATAGCGCTCCACCAGGCTGAAGGGCAACAGCAACGAGCAGGCCGGCTCCACGCTTTCGGCGGGAAAGACCGGGCAGCCCCACTGCGTGGCCACCACGCTGGCAATCTCTTCTTCCCCGATCAGCCCCAGCCGTTTCAGGCAGGCGCCAATGCGATCTCCCGTGCTTTGCTGCATGCGCAGTGCCTCGCGCAGTTGCGGGTCGGTGATCGCCCCGCGCGCCAGCAACATCAGCCCCATCGGCATGGTGGTGCGCACCGGCTGCGGACGTGGCTCCAGGTGAAAGTGTGCACTCAACTGTTGTCCCAGCGCTGCCTCCAGGCAATCACAACAGCAGTACCAGCCGTCGTCGTTGAGCTGGTACCCGGACATGCGGCTCCACATGCTGGCCAGGCCGCGACTGCTGTTGCATCCGGAGTACTGGCAACTGGGAAGCATCTGCCCCCAGGCCAGTCCCCGTTTGGTTTTCTTCTCCGGTAGCCCGTACATTCACATCCCCCTTATGCCTTCTCCATACCGCCGTGCACTCTAGCGAGCCTGCGCCAGGCAGGCAATTTTTTCTCCCGGGCTGGACACCTGCAGAATGCGCAGGCCGTAGTTGCCATCCACAATCACCACTTCGCCCTGGGCAATGACCCGGCCATCAATCAGCAACTCCACCGGCTCCTGCACCTTGCGGTCCAGCTCCACCACCGAGCCCGAGCACAGCTCCAGAATGTCCTTCAACAGCATCTGGCGGGTGCCGAAGCGCAGACTCGCCCCCAGTTCGATCTCCAGCAGAAGGTCCAGGTTGCGGCTGCCCGTGGTGAAGGCCGGCATGGCGTTCGCCGACGGAGGCGGTGGCGTAACATCCGGCGCCGCGGCGGCCTCTTCCGCCTGTGGCGCGGTGAGTGCCATCGCGCGTAATTCAATCGCCAGCTCCTGGCTTCCACCCGTGATTGTGATCCTGCGCCTCTGGCCGGAGGCATCATCGCCGGCGAGGTCGCTCTCTATCTCCACCGGCTGAGATTTCATCTCCAGCGGGCCATGCCGCTTGCGCAACCGGTCGGCGGCGTTGCCGCAGATCTGGCCCAGCAGTTCGGCCGCCGCCTCGCGCGTATCTTGCGTGACTTCGGCGTCGGGCGCCGGCGCCTCACCCATCAGCAGGCCGGCAAAGCGGCTGCTCATCAGGCCATCCAACGTCAGTTCGCAGCGGCCCTCAATGGCACCCGTCAGCGTCAGTTGCAGCCGCGTCGCAGCCACCGCTGTGTCTTCTGGTGCGCTGGCGCCGGCCTGCAACTCGGCTCCCGCCACCTGCGAGAGCACGGCCGCGGCCGCCGCCGAAATTTCTGCGCAAATTGAGTCCAACAACTCCGGCGCAATGTTGCTGTCTGGATCGGTCTTCATGATGCGGCCTCCGTCTTCTGCTCATTTTCTTCGCCGGAATACGGCAGCACGTCGCTGATCTTCATGGCCCTCAGGTTGCCGGCGCGGATCGGAAAAGCCTGGTAAAGCGGGCATCCGGCGACGATGGTTTCAATCGGCAGGGTGGCGCGATGTCCAAAGCCGAGGACGGACTCGGTCTCCAGCTCGGCCAGTGCGCGGATGGGCAGCCGTTGCGCGGGCATCATCAGCGCGAGCTCGAAGGGGAATTCCAGCGCGTGCTCCATCATGCGTTCGCGTGCCGTGCTCGGGCCGCGATGACGGCTGTAGCCACCGTCGGAGTCCAAGCGGCGCAGCAGGGCATTGCTGGCCACGGCCGGGAAGGCCACGTTCATCACTCCGCGCGACTCCGGCATGTGAATCTCAAAGCTCAGGCACAGCGTCTTGTCGCCCGGAGGCATCATGCGCTGCAACTGCGACGGCCGCAAGCGCTCTTCGAACTCAAAGACCGAGTTCAGCGACGACCACGCCGTTTGCAGCTCCGTGCACAGGATGCGCACCACGCCTTCCATGATCCCTTCTTCGATCTCCGTGATGTCGCGCTCCTGCTCGTTCATGCGGCCCACGCCGCCCAGCAGCAGGTCAATGATCGGGAAGACCAGCGCGGGCTCCAGGTTCAGCGCCGCGCTGGCGCCCATCGGCTTCATCTGGAAGGTGGCCAGGTACGACAGGTCCGGAATGCGCTGCACAAACTCGCGGAAGGCCAACTGTTCCACGCTCACCAGATTTACCTCAAACACCACGCGCAGGTAGGCGCCCAGCGCGTTGGTCAGGTTACGCGCAAAGCCCTCGTGCAGGTTGCTGATGGCCCGCACCTGGTCGCGCTTGATCTGGCCGGCCTGGCGGAAGTCGCAGGGTTTGTACGTGGTCGTGCCCTGGCTGCTGCCGCCCGCTCGCCCCAAGGCCGCGCGGAACATGGCATCAATTTCATCCTGATTCAGTACTTTTTCCATGCGCCCTCCAGTGCCGTACGCACCGCGGCTTCCGCCAGTTGCGGAGGCATCTGCCGTCCGCCCAGCATCTCCTGCAGCCGCGACCGCAGCCGCAACAACGCCAGCGAGTGAATCTGCGAGACTCGCGACTCACCCACGCCCAGCACCGCGCCGGTCTCCTTCATCGTCAGTTCTTCGTAGTAATACAGCGAGAGCACCTGCTGCTCCTTCTCGCTCAACTCGCCCACGGCCCGGGCCAGCAACTCGTGCATCTCCGAGCGCATGGTCAAAAAGTAAGGACTCTCTTCGGGATTGCCCGGCAGGTACTCGCACAGGTCTTCCGTGTGATCGCGGTCGCCGGTCTCCACGTGGAAGCTGCCCAGGTCCAGCCCCTCCAGTTCGCCCAGCAGGCGTTGAAAGGCCTCTAACGTCAGTCCCATCTCCGTCGAAAGCTCCTGCTCCGTGGGCGAACGGTGCAGCTGGTTGCCGAGCTTCGCGGTCGCCACTTCGATCATGCGTGCCTTGCGGCGCAGGTCGCGCGGACTCCAGTCGAGCTCACGCAGGCTGTCCAGAATCGCGCCGCGAATGCGAAACTTGGCGTAGGTCTTGAACTGCACCTGCCGCGCCTCGTCATACTTCGTGAGCGCGTCCATCAGCCCCAGCACTCCGGCGTGTACAAGGTCTTCCATGGGCACATGCTGCGGCAGCCGGTCGTGGATGTGACGCGCGATGTAGCGTACCTGCGGCATCTGCTCCATCAGGATGCGGTTGCGCTCCTCCTCCTCCAATGGCGGCGGAGTGTAGTGAGTCTGCGTCGGTTTACTTGCAGCGTTCGCGGAATGTTTCATCGCGGTCATGGATTCAGGCTCCCAATGGAATGCACCGGCGTCAGCGCGGGGATTTCGCCGTGCGACAGCACGACGATCTTCGGCAGGAATGGCTCCAGCAGGCGGCGCAGGTGAAAGCGCGTGCCCGCCGAGCACAGGATCACGGGCGTGCCCAGCTCGGCGTTCTCACCCACCAGCCGCCGCAGGCTGTCCAGCAGCCGTCGTACGAAGTTTGGTTGCAATGCGACCGTGCCGTTCGCGGGTAGTGACGGCGTAAAGGCCTGGCTCAGCTCTTCCTCGATGCGCGGATCGAGCGTCACCACCTTCAGCGCGCCCTCGTTGTCCAGCAGCGGCTTCACCAGCGAGCGGCCCAGCGCCTGGCGGCAGGCTTCCACCAGCGCCACGGGATTCTTGCTGATCGCGGCGTTCTCGGCCAGTGTCTCCAGGATGCTGCCCAGGTCGCGGATGCTGACCTGCTCGCGCAGCAGTTGGGACAACACGCGCTGCACCTCGCCCAGGGTCATCAGCTTCGGCACCAGCTCTTCCAACAACCGCGGGTGCGAATCGTTCAACTTGTCGAGCAGGCGCTTGGTCTCGGCGCGCGTCAGCAACTCGTGCGCGTATTGCCGGATGAGTTCAGAAAGATGCGTGGCCAGCACCGAGGTCTGGTCCACCACGCTGTAGCCTGCGGCAATCGCCTGCTCGCGCAACTCGGCGGCAATCCAGCGCGCGGGCACGCCAAAGGCCGGCTCCTTGGTGATGGTGCCGGGCAGCTGTGGCGGCTCGGCGCCGTTGCTGATGGCCAGCAGTTGTTTTTCCGGCATCTCCCAGCGCGCAATCTCCACCCCGCGAATGCTGATGACGTACTCGCGCGGCTTCAGGCGAATGTTGTCCGTGATGTGAACGCTGGGGATGATGAAGCCCAACTGTCCGGCCAGGTGTTTGCGCAAGGCGCGCACCCGCGGCAGCAGCTGTCCGCCCTGGTTGTTATCCACCAGCGGCACCAGCGCGTAGCCCACTTCCAGCGAGATTTCGTCCAGCGCCAGAATGCTCTCCAGCGAATCCGCCTGGATGGTGCCGGGCTTGTTGGCGCCGCCCTTGACCGCGGGCTTCGACTCCACCGGAGGAGGCATCTTTTGCAATCGCCACGCCATGAACCACAGCACGGAGACCATCAGAAGGAAGCTGAACTTCGGCATCCCAGGGATCAGTCCCATGGCCAGCACGGCGGCGCCGGCAATCCACAGCACGCGCGGCTGCATCAGCAGTTGCTGTCCCAGGTCTCCGCCTAGCGACTTGTTGGACGAGGCCCTGGTGACTACCAGTCCGCCGGCGATCGAGACCAGCAGGGAGGGAATCATCGTCACCAGCCCGTCGCCCACCGTCAGCACCGTGTAGGTGCGCAGCGCGTCGCGAAAGGGAATGTCGAGTTGAAAGACGCCGATCAGGAATCCGGCGACAATGTTGATGGCCGTCAGCAGAATCGTCGCCAGTGAGTCGCGCTGGCTGAAGCGCGCAGCACCATCCATGGCGCCGTAGAACTCCGCCTCGCGCGCCACTCCTTCGCGCCGCGCCCGCGCCTGCTGCTCGTCAATCAGCCCGGCGTTCAGGTCGGCGTCAATCGCCATCTGCTTGCCCGGCATGGCGTCCAGGGTGAAGCGCGCAGTGACCTCGGCGGTGCGCACCGCTCCGTGGCTGACCACCAGGAACTGAATAGCGATGAGCGCGAGAAACAGCACGAAGCCAACCACGTAGTTGCCGCCCACCACGAACTGTCCGAAGGCGGCGATGACCGCACCGGCCGCCGTGGCACCCTCGTTGCCGTGCAGCAGAATGCGTCGCGAGCTCGCCAGGTTCAGCGCCAGGCGGAAGAGCGTCAGCAGCAGCAGCAGGCTGGGGAAGACCGAGAACTGCACCGGCCGCAGGATGTAGATTGCCGAAAGCAGCACCACCACCGAGGCCGTGATGCTCATGGCCAGCAGCAGGTCCAGCAGGAAGGCGGGCATCGGCACCAGCATGACGAAGATCACGCAAATGGCCGCCGCCGGCAGAATCCAGTCGTAGTTGGCGTTCTTGAAGAATCCGCCCGGCTTTTTGACTTCCTTCTTCGCCTCCGCCATCAGACGGCCCTCCTCGACTCGGCGCTCATGCGGAAGACGTAGGCCAGCACTTCGGCCACGGCGGCGTAGAGCTTCTCCGGGATCGCCTGGTCAACCTCCACCGTGCGGTACAGGGTCTGCGCCAGCGGCGGATTCTCCACAATCGGAATCCCCTCCCAGCGCGCGATCTCGCGGATTTGCAACGCCAGCAGGTTCTGCCCCTTGGCCACCACCACCGGTGCGGCCATCTCCGCCTGGTATTCCAGTGCCACGGCAAAGTGTGTCGGATTGGTCACCACGACGGTCGCCCGGCGCGCGGCCTTGATCATGCGCTGGCGGCGCATCTGCCTTTGCAGGCGGCGCACCCGCATGCGGGTGTGCGGATTGCCGTCGAGCTGCTTCGACTCTTCGCGAATCTCCTGCTTGCTCATGCGCAGATCGCCCTCGAACTTCTGCCGCATCGCCATGTAATCCACCGCGGCCCACGCCAGCAGCACCAGCGACGATTTCCAGAAGAGCTCGAAGGCCAGCCCGAACAGGTGCGCCGCAATCTGCCGCGGAGAGGCCCAGATTCCCAGCGCCAGGGTCGGCCACTCGCGTTCAAAAATGCCGAACGCGAGGTAGAGGATCAGCACACTTGGCACCAGGGCCTTGGCCAGTTGCACCAAGGTCAACAGGCTGAAGATCTGCCCCAGCCGCCGCCCCGGATTCAGCCGCTCAAAGTTCGGAGCCAGCAGCTTCGGAGCAAAGACGAATCCTCCCTGCACCAGGGCCGCCACCACGGCCACGCCTGCCGCGGCCGCCAATGGCTTCCACGCCCAGCCCACCACCAGCTGCGCCGCCCAGGGAATCAGCGGCGTCGCCAGCGTGATCTCTCCGGTCGCGGCCTGGTCGAGCGCGGCGCGCATGAACTGCCGCCAGTGCAGCAGCTGCGTGGGCGCGTCGGAGGCCAGCACGCTGATGCCTGCCAGCAGCGCCGCCGCCGAGCCCAGCTCGCGCGAGCGCGCAACCTGCCCCTCCTCGCGAGCCTTTTGCCGGCGATGCTCTGTGGCTTTCTCTGTTTTGTTGTCTTCTGCCACGTTGAGGCTCCTAACCGGCCAGGTGAAGAATCTGTTCGCTCCAGCGAATCGCGTTCGCAAACTGGAGGGCAAAGAAGCGCGGCCACGCGGCCATCGCCACAATAGTGAGAAGCATGCCTAAGACCGATTTAATGGAGAGCCCGATAAACAGCACTGGAAGCTGCGGCGAGGATTTGCCAAGAAAGGCCAGAACAAAGTCGGCAACCACCGTGGCCAATAGCGCCGGAGCCGCGATCTGCAAGCCCAGCACCCAGATGGAGCCCGCCATGTGCAGAATGGCTCCTGCCCGCAGATGCGTCAGCACGGGCTGCCCGGCCGGAAGGTAGCGGAAGCTCGACACCAGGGCGCGCAACAGCCAATGGTGCACGTCCAGCGCGAGAAAAATCAGCAGCACAATCGTCTGATAAAAGATGGAGAGCACCGGCGAGTCCGCCTGTGACTGCGGGTCCATCATCGTCGCCAGCGAAAAGCCCATCTGCATTCCAACCACCTGCCCGGCAAACAGCGCGGCGTCGAACAGGAAGTTCAACGCCAGCCCCACCAGCATTCCCACCATCGCTTCGTTCAGCACCACGCCCACCCAACCCAGGGTGTTGAACTGCATGGCGGGCGCCGGCACCACGGGCCACAGCAGCGCGCTGCCGGTAACCACCAGCGCGGCCTTGGTGCGCATGGGTACCGCCGGATTGCTGAATCCGGGAGCGAACAACACCAGCCCGCTCAATCGCAGGCCGATGAAGATCCCTGCGGTCAGCACTCCGGGCAGAGTGAGCGGCGGATTCATTGCAGCAAGGGGCGAAAATCACTGAAGAGATGAATGGTGAAGGCCGCCAGGTGGCGCAGCATCCAGGGCAACAGCAGCATGGCGCTCACAGCGGTGGCCAGCAATCGCGGCACGGTGGAGACCGTCTGGTCCTGAATGCTGGTCAGCACCTGCATGATGTTGATGACGACCGAGACGATGGTGGCCGTGGCCAGCAGCGGCAGGGCCGCCAGAATGGCGTATTGCAGCGTGGTGCGCCCCAGTTGGATGACCTGTTCGAGTGGCATGGCGTCTATCCAAAGCTCCTCATCAGCGATCCGATCAGCAGGTTCCAGCCATCCACCATGACGAACAGCAGCAGCTTCAGCGGGGTGGAGATCACCACCGGCGGCAACTGCATCATGCCCACCGAGGTCGTAATCGAAGCCACCACCATGTCAATCACCAGGAAGGGAAGAAACAACACGGCGCCAATCTGAAAGCCGGCCTTCATCTCGCTCAGCATGTAGGCCGGCATCACCACGCGCATGGAAAGGTCTTCCGGCATGCGCGGTCGCGGCAGTTGCGCCAGCTCCAGAAACAGTGCCACGTCCTTTTGCCTCGCATAGCGCAGCATGAAGGTCTTCACCGGCGCCGAGCCCAGTTCGATGGCCGCCAGCGGAGTGATGCGGCCTTCCTCCAGCGGCACGATGGCCTTCTGCTGTATCTGCACTCCCACCGGCTGCATCAGGAAAAAAGTCAGCACCAGCGCCAGTCCGATCAGGGTCTGGTTCGTCGGCGTGGATTGCGTGCCCAGGGCCTGCCTTAGAAAATGGAAGACGATCAGCAACCGCACGAACGGCGTCATGGAAAGCAGCAGTGCCGGAATCAAGGTCAAAAACGTCAGCAGGACGACGATCATCCACGGCGCCTGGTTGCCACCCAGTCCCACCAGCGGTCCAAGCCCGTTCGCGGGAGCCTCCTGCGGCATGGGACCGGCCAGCGCAAACGGTGAGATCAGCAGCAGTGGAAGGGTTAGCCACAGGCGCCGGATCATGCCTTCTCCCGCCGCAGAGGCCTGGGCGGAATCACCGTCGTCGCCGTCTCGCCAACCTCACCCAACATCTGCACCGAACCGGCCGCGCCGCCAATCAGGAAGCGCTGACCACCCACGCGCAGCACGGCAACAAATCTCTTCTCGCCCAGCGACTGCATCTCCACCAGTTGCAGCGTGCGGCCGCCCAGGGGCTGCCCGGGCAGGTGTGCGCTCATGCGGCTGAAGCAACGTCGCGCCCATTGCGCGGCCCGCCGCAGCATGCGCCCCAACGAAAAGCCTTCTCGTGCGTTCCGTTCCGTTCCATCCGTGGAGAAATCCGCGCGCGGTATCGCCCGTGCCGCCGGCTGCATGGCCGCCAGCATCGCCGCCGAAGTCAAGGCCGCCACGCCCTGCGGCGCGCGCACATTGGCACTGGCCCGTGCCGGACGGCTGCTCGGGTTCTTCGGTTTGTCCGCACTCGCGCGAGCGCGTTTTTCTGGAGCCGATCCAGTAGCCGGTTTTGTCAACGGCTTCACCGTGCCCGCGCGTTTCTTTGTGCCTGTAGCTGGAGTCTTCATGCGATTTGCGTCAACCTTGCCGCCAGCCGGTCGTCAATCACTTCGAACTCGGTCCAGCCAATCACTTTTCCATTCACACGCAGAGGCACATCGGAGCCCTGTAGCCAGCCGGTCGTGATGACATCGTTCGGGGCCAGCCGCAGCAACGCGCTCACTGTGAAGCCCGGCACCGGAATCTCCAGGGAGAGGCGGCAGGGCAGTTGCTGGAAGAGTCTCCAGTCGCCGCCCCGCTGCCGCGGAGCCTCGCCCAGGGTGAGTGCGGTTGTGCTGTGGGTTGTGGTGCTCATCGTGCGCTCCCGGCGGATGCTCGACCGCCATGCCCAGAATGGTGCAATTGACGGGCCGCTCAAGGGGTTCCGTGGTGAGAAAGCTCTCAGAATCAGCGCACAAAAAACCCCGCCATCGGCGGGGAAAGGAGTACACAGGAGGTGCGGTGACCACGGTGACCACCATGCTATCGTGGTCACCGCTGAAAACGCTGGTCACGCGGTCACCAGTGACCGGCCAGCAGCCCGAAACTCATCACCGAATCAAATTGATCGTGTCTTGAGCGATCTGATCGAACGTTGTGACCGATTTGGCGTTGGCCTGGTAGCCGCGCTCGGCGATGATCAGGTTGCTGAACTCAGTGGACATATCCACGTTGGAAAGCTCCAGTGCGCTGCCGGTCAAGGTTCCCATCGAACTGGTTCCCGGCGTGCCAACCACGGCGGCTCCTGACGAGATTGTCGCGGAGTAGTTATTGTCACCCTCCTTGGTCAGGCCCTGCAGGTTGGCAAAGTTGGCCAATGCAATCTGCCCGACCACCTTGGTCCCATTGGAGAAGGCTCCCGAGATGGTGCCATCGCTGTTGATGGAGAAACTCGTCAGCGAGCCGCTGGCGGAGCCATCCTGCGTGGTGTTGCTCGTGCTGCTGCTGCCGGAGACCTGCGTGATCAGCCCGGTACCCGAGGAACTGGCAAGATCCCAGCTCATGCTCATCGTGCTGGCTCCGTCGGCCAGGTTGGGGATGCTCAAGCTGATCGGCGTAGTGCTGGTCAGGTTGCCGCTGCTGTCAAAGCTCAGCGAGCCGCTGGCCACGGTGGTTGCCGTCCCGGTGCTGCCCGTAATGTCGCTGCTCGGCAGGGTCGCCGTGTAGCTCCAGCCCGAGCTGGTCCGCGTGAAGTCCAGGCTCAACACGTGCGAGGTGCCCAGCGAGTCATAGACCGTGATGTTCGTGT
>CAVRDQ010000021.1:0-4588 GCA_963719655.1 uncultured Acidobacteriota bacterium
GACGAGGTGGAGGTGGCGCGCATTCTGAGGCGCGATCTTCAAACGGTGTGCATGGAGCATCCGCAGGTTGCGCTGAAGGTGTTGGAGACGGTGGGCTCGCGGCTGCGCCGGCTGGTAGGCATCATCGAGGAGCTGTCGTTTACGACGATACGGCAGAGGCTGGTGAGCAGCCTTCTGCGGCTGGCGCAGAGCAGCGGCCGGCAGACGGAGCGAGGCATTGAAATCGTGCTGCCAGGCAGCCATCAGGAGCTGGCCGCCGAACTGGGCACGGTGCGCGAGCTGGTGAGCCGAAACCTGATGCGTCTGCAAGCCGAAGGGTTGATTGAAGTGGATGCCCGCCGGGTGGTCATCAAGAACGCGAAGGCCCTGGCGGCGGTGCTGGAAGGGCAGAACTGAGCCTGGGCGGTGTTTTACCTCCAGCCGCAGGCTACGAAGAAAGCCCCGCGTGCAAGGCGCGTGGCGCAGACCGGGAAGAACCGCACAGGGAAGTCCACTCACGCGGGGCGCTGACGCTGACGCAAGAAACACTGCACGCAGAAAAACCGGCGCGACCCGAAAAGGCCGCGCCGTGAGGGAACGATGCGCCGGGACTACTGCAGCGCGATCCAGGCCCAACTGGTGCGCTGCTGCGTGGGAGTGATGGTGGGTACTGATGCCGAGTAGCTGCCGCTGTTGGCAATTCCGGGGAACCAGGGCGGTGCAAAGCCGTTGCCCCAGACGGTGAAGCGGCGGTCGAAGTAAGTATTCTGCGTGTTCATGTTGGCGCTGAAGATGTTCGACTGCGACTGTCCGCCGACGTTGGTGAAGGTGTTGATGCTGCCGTTGACGGTGAATCCGCAGGTGCTGCTGGTGCACTGTCCACCGTTGGCGGTAGAGGCACCGATGGCGGCGAGCGAGCCATCCACCTCGAGGTTCTTGTCGGAGTAGGGGCTGCTGAGCACGATGTTGCCGGCGCTGGTGTAGGCTCCGAAGACGTTGATGGCCGACGAATTGTACGTGGGGTAGACGATGGTGTCGGCGGAGTTCACCGTGACGGGTTCGACGGTGTAGCGGATGTCGCCGGTGATATCAATGTTGCCGGCGGCGGCGACGGTGACCATGGAGTTGGACTGGATGGCGGCCTGTCCCTCGCCGGGGCCGGCAAGGCCGGTGACCGTGCCATCCACGTAGAGAAGAGTGCCGGGAGTGGCCTGACCCGGACTGCTGACCAGGTTGGCGGGAACGCCGGTAAGCGTCTTGCTGGTGGCGCCCTGCACGATCTTCGTGGTGTTGGTCGCGACGTCCGTCGTGATGGTAGTGGTGGTGGATCCCTGGGTGATGGTGTAAATCTGCGTGGGATTTCCCGAGCCGTCAGTGCCGGGAGTGAGCAGGATGCTGGCGTTGCCCTCAATGTAGAATCCGCCGCCGTAGCCCGTGGTGAGGCCGCTGCCGGTGGAGACGGTGTTGCCATAAGTGTTGGCGCTGGGCGTCCAGGGGAAGTACACGCCGCTGGTGGCGGTGGCGCTATAGGCGTTTTGGTTGATGTCCTTGAGATAGGTGGCGAGGTTGGGCTGTGAGCCGGTGGTGCTGGCACTGGTGCAGGAAGGCCCGCTGGTTTCGCCGCAGCCGTAGCCGTCCACGATGGCCCACTTCTGCGAGTAGCTGTTGGTGGGCAGCGCGATGGTGGGCTGGCCGACCGAGACACCCTGTTCCCAGGTGACGTTGACGCCGGGATAGCTGCTGGCCGCCGACTGGTTGCAGTGGCCGTTGACCCAGTAATCAATGTACGCGTTGGCCTGGCCGACGTGGTCGGTGAAGATGTACTGCCCGTTGTTGGAGACCTGCCAGGCTCCGTTGGTGAAGGCCGGACCGCTGAAGGTGCCTTGAATCAGCGGGGCGGAGCAGGGCGTGTAATTGTCAATGAAGGCTCCATAGCCGGCAAAGGTGGGCTGGGGAACGTCCGCTGCCTGGACGTTGATGATGATGGTGCCGTTCTCCTGTATGGAGGAGTGCTGTAACGCCGTGCTGGCGTTGGCCGTGGCCGTGCCGGTGGAGCAGAGCGTGTAGTTAAAGGTGTAGGTGTAGCCCAAGACGAGCGAGGTGCCGGGTACGTATCCGGAGATGCTGGGGGTACCGACGGGCGCGAAACTGTTGGAGCAGGTTTTACCTCCGCTGGTAAAGTTCGCGATGACAAAGGAGCTGGGCCAACTGCCGTTGGCGTTGCCGCTGTTCACCTGTCCGGAGCTGAGCGACGCATAGGCGCTGGTGAGACTGCTGAGGGCGGAGCTGGCCGCGGTGGCCTGGTTCAGCGGCATGGAGGTGCAATTGCTGTTGCTGGAAGTGGAGCCCCAGCCCACGCACGCGGTGGTGTTGACGCTGGACTTGAGCGCGTTGACCAGGTACTGGCGCGCGGTGTTCATGCCGCTATCGGCGGCGTAGTAGGCGGCGCGAGTATTGCCGTAGTAGCCGTTGATGAACATGTCGGAGTTGACCGACACCATCATGGTCAGGGCCAGGATGCTCATCAGGATGGTAAGGAAAAGCACGGTGATGAGCGCGATGCCGCTGGCCGGAGGCAAGTGGCGGCCACGGCCGAAGGGCAAACGGGCAATCCGGATTGTGGATGTTGTTTTCATGGCAGTGATTGGTCGTCGCTCATGCTGAGGTTGCGGGGATTGACCACGATGGCCATCCCCTGGACCTGATAGGGTCCGTTATCGAAGCTATTGCGGAACGTATAGGCCGCGCTGTTGTTGGGCGTGGTGCGGGCGATGATGGAAACACGCACCGAGCGGATCAAGCTGTAGTTCCACGCGGCCGCGGTGCTGCCGATGGTGTAGGTCGAGGCCTGGTAGTTGTAGTAGGGCGTGCTGTAACCGCTGGTGATGTCGGAGTCCCATGTGGCGGCGCCGGCCTTGAAGCCGATGATCTGATCCATGACGACGTTGCTGTTGTGATTCTGCGTGCGCACCAGTTGCCAGGGATTGTTGGGATCCGAGTTGGCCTGCACCGAATAGACGATGGGCGAGAGCTTGATGATGTATCCGCCGGGGCAGAAGCTGGTTCCGAACACGTCGGTGGGCGGCGTTGCGGGCACCGTGACGGGCGGCGGCGGCGGGCAGGGCTGGGTGTTGTCACAGGCGGTGATGTCCAGCGGATCGTTGGTCAGGGAGTTGCTGCCGTCACTGTTGGTCTGGTAGATGGGCAGGGCAACGACCGTGGTGCTGTAGGCCGTGGCATTGCCGCTCATGACGGCCGTGGAGATGACCTTGCCGCTGTTGCTCATGAAAAGCAGCTGGTCGCCGGAAAGGTACTTGCCCGCCGTCTGCGCCGCGGTGAAGCCGCTGGCGGGCAGGGCATAGATGGTGGTGGCCGCGCCGGGAGTGCCGTTGTATGTGCCAGGGCAGGTGGCGGGCGCAGCGTCTCCGGCGGCATCCGTGAAGGTGAGCGCCGGGTAGAGAACAGGATCAGCGGTGATGATGTTGATCTGGTCGAAGCAGTTGGACTGGTAAGCGCCGCCGCTGTAGCAGGAGGAGCCGGGGGCGACCCAGTTGTTGACGATGGTCACACCCACGGGCCAGGAGGGAATGTTGGCGTTTGGGTAATATCCGTTGCCGGCGTTGGCCAGGTCGAGTTCCAACTGAGAGGTGGCATTGCGCAGGGCCAGGCTAAGGCCGACCTGCCCCTGCACGCTGGAGTTCGCGTTCTGCTGCTTTTGGAAGAGCGTGAAGGCCGCGCCGGCGACGATGGAGAAGGCGGCGAGGGCGATCATCAGCTCCAGCAGGCTGGTGCCGAGCTGGCGGCGCCAGGCGGGCCTTCCCGGAATGTGCTGGGCGTTCATCCGCAGATCGTTCGTTCGCAAATCAGTCATTCGCAGATTGGTCATTGGCGCTCCAGACTCATCTGCGTGGTGACGCCGGGCTTGACCGACTGATCGGTGAGGGTGACGCGCACGGTGATGCGGCGCACGTTGGTGACCGGAGTATTGGACTCAATCAGCCAGCTGCGGTGGAAGACCAGATTCGTGGGCGCCGTGGTGGTGAAGACCGGCGAGCCGTTGGCGTTGCCCGGGATGACGCCGGTGGGCGCGTGATAGGTAGTCAGATAGCCCGATGTGGCGCCGCTGGTGCCGGTGACGGTTTCGGAGAAGCATCCGTAGCTGGCGTTGGCACAGTTGGTGCCGCTGGTGAAGTCAATGCTGATGTCATCGAAATACGCGACGGTGCCGGTGGATGTGCCGTTGGGGCAGGTGATGCTGGAGGTGACGTTGGTGGTCAGGCTGCCCTCGCTGGTGTCCGCCGTCTGTACGCAGATGGCGGGCGCGTTTATGTTCCAGCGGTTCAGGTCCTCGAGTTTTTCGCTGGCCAGGGCCTCGGCCACGTTCATGTAGCGCGACTGGCGTCCGCGGGTGAGCATGATGGCCGAAAGGGCCGCCATGGCGCTGACGGCAATGATGAGAATCGCCGTGGCGATCAGCACTTCCAGGATGGTGAAACCGCGCGAGCGGTCTCCGCTACGGCGTGGTGATCGTGACATTTCCGACTCCATTGACCGTAACGGTCTTGCTGGTGTTGCCGTTGAGGACCTGCATGCTGAAGCTGGCCGGCGA
>CAVRDQ010000022.1:0-12494 GCA_963719655.1 uncultured Acidobacteriota bacterium
TGACTACGTGGGCAAGGGCCTGAGCGGAGGCCGCATCATCGTCTATCCTCCGCGCGGTTCCACCTTCCAGCCGGAAGAAAACATCATCGTCGGCAACGTGGTGCTCTACGGCGCCACCAGCGGCGAGGCCTACTTTAGCGGCATGGGTGGCGAACGTTTTGCCGTCCGCAACTCCGGCGCCACCGCCGTGGTGGAAGGCGTGGGCGACCACGGTTGTGAGTACATGACCAACGGCGTGGTGGTGGTGCTGGGCCGCTGCGGACGCAACTTCGCGGCCGGCATGAGCGGCGGCATCGCCTACGTTTACGACGAACACGGCGACTTCCGCGAGAAGAGCTGCAACATGGCCAGCGTGGACCTGGAGCCCGTCATGGGAGCCTCCGACATCCGCATCCTGACCTCGCTGGTGGAAGAGCACGCGCGGCGCACGGGGAGTCCGCAGGCCACGCGCATCCTCAACAACTGGATGAACGTGCTGCCGCACTTCATCAAGGTCTACCCGCACGAGTTGAAGCGTGTGCTGGGTGTTCCGCGGGTGCAGGCGCAGTACGCCGGCGCCACCGTGGCGGCCCTGGAGGTGCAGCATGGGTAAGCCCACCGGCTTTCTGGAATTCACGCGTCAACTGCCTTCGCGCCGCGCTCCGGAAGAGCGCGTAAAGGACTGGCTGGAGATTTACCAGGAGTTTCCCGAAGACGCCGTGCAGCAGCAGGGTGCACGTTGCATGGAGTGCGGCGTGCCTTTCTGCCACACCGGCTGCCCGGTCAACAACCACATTCCGGATTGGAATGACCTGGTGTATCGCGGACGTTGGGAGGAGGCGGTGCGCCGCCTGCACGCCACCAATAACTTTCCGGACTTCACCGGACGCATCTGTCCCGCGCCGTGCGAGGCCGCCTGCGTGCTTGGCATCAACCAGCCGCCGGTGACCATCAAGCAGATTGAAAAGACGATCGTCGAAAAAGGCTGGGCTGAAGGTTGGATTGTGCCCGAGCTGGCGACGGAGAAGACGGGACGCAAAGTTGCCGTCATCGGCTCCGGACCCGCCGGATTGGCCGCCGCGCAGCAGCTCTGCCGCGCCGGACACGATGTGACGGTGTATGAAAAGGCCGACAAGCCCGGCGGACTTCTTCGCTACGGCATTCCGAACTTCAAGCTGGAAAAGCAGGTGATTGATCGCCGCCTGGCGCAGATGGAGGCCGAAGGCGTGAAGTTCGTCGTCAACGCAAACGTCGGCGTCACGGTGGATGTGGCCGAGCTACGCCGCGATTACGACGCGCTGGTGCTGGCCGGAGGCAGCGAGGCTCCACGCGATTTGAAGGTGCCGGGGCGCGAGCTCAAGGGCATTCACTTCGCCATGGAGTTCCTGCCGCAGCAGACCAAGCGCTTCTGGGGCGGACGCGTGCCGCCGGAGGAGACGATCCTCGCCACCGGCAAGAAGGTGGTCATCATCGGCGGCGGAGACACGGGCGCCGATTGCCTTGGCACCAGCCTTCGCCAGGGCGCGGCCAGCGTTCTGCAATTTGAGATCATGCCCAAGCCGCCCAACGAGCGCGCGCCGCAAACTCCGTGGCCCTTGTGGCCTCTGCAACTGCGCACGGAGAGCGCGCATGAGGAGGGTGGCACCCGGCAGTGGAGCATCGCCACCACCAGCTTTGATGGCGATGCCGATGGCAACGTGAAGCGCCTGAACGTGGTGCAGGTGGGCGCGCCGCCCAAGTTCGAACCCGTCGCCGGCACGGAGAGCGTGATCGAAGCCGATCTCGTATTGCTGGCCATGGGCTTCACCGGACCGGTGCGCGGCGGCATGATCGAGCAACTCGGTGTCGCGCTCGATAACCGCGGCAACGTGGCCACCGACGAGGAGCACACGACCTCGGTGCCCGGCATCTTCGCCGCCGGAGACATGCGCCGCGGTCAGTCGCTCGTGGTGTGGGCCATCAACGAAGGCCGCAAGACGGCCGCCACGGTAGATAAGTACCTGCGCTCGATTCCGTAAACCATGAGTGCGGTAACAAAAAGAAGAGACGGCTTGCGGGCCGTCTCTTTTTTTGTGCGAATCTCTTCCGCCCTACCTGCTCCACGTCGCGGCCGTATCCACGCAATAGCTGTGCGCGGCGTCCGGCTTGCGGCCGTTGGTGGGATGCACGTGCAGCACACGTACGCGGACGGGAATGTTGAGCTTCGCGTAGATCGCTCGCAGCTCGTCGCTGATCTCGTCCAGATGCTGCTGCGCCAAGGCGAGTATCGTCGGACCGGCTCCGCTCAGGCAGACGCCGAGCAGGCTGGGATGCTTCAACGCCAGTGCCTCGGTGAGCCCGGGCACGATGGCAGCGCGATAGGGCTGATGCAGGCGGTCTTCGATGGCCTCATGCAGCAGCGCAAAGTCGGCCGAGCGCAATGCCTCCAGCAGAAACGCCACGCGCTGCACGTTGAAGATGGCGTCGCCGCGCGGAACAAGCTCCGGCAGCACTGCGCGGCTGGCGCGGGTGGCCAGGTGCACCTCCGGAGTGGCCGCCAGAATAGCCAGCGACTCCGGCCACTGCGCGCGCAGCACGCGCAACGCTCCCGGAACCTCGCAGCTCACGGTCAGCCCGCCCAGCAGGGCAGCGGCCACGTTGTCCGGATGTCCCTCCAACTCGCAGGCCGCGGTCAGCAACTCCTGCTCGTCAATCGGACCGGTCAGCGCCTCATACAAACGCAGCCCGGCCACGGTGGCGGCGGCGCTGCTGCCCAGTCCGCCCTTCATCGGAATCTCGCTTTCGACTTCGATATCCAGCGCGGGAACGGTGAAGCCGTGGCGCGTGGCCAAGTAGCGCAGCCCGCGTTCGATGTAGTTCTCGCCCTCCAACTGCACGTTGGTGAAGTTGAACTGCAGCCCCTTACCCGTGCCGGGGCGCACGCGCAGCGTCAGGTAGAGCTGCACGGCCACGGCCAGCGTGTCAAAGCCGGGGCCGATGTTCGCGATGGAGCCTGGAACCTTGATGACAAATTCGCCGTCATGAGTGCGCATGATTGGCCTCCGATTGCTGCTTATGCGATTGAATGATGAAGTTCGTATCTTTCAGCACGTGTCCGGTGAGGATGGCCACCACCGAAGCCGATGCCGGAATCTCGCCACTGGCGCGCAGCTTGCGCAGCCCCGCCAGCGTCGCGGCCGAGGCCGGCTCGCAGCCGATGCCGTCGCGGCCAATGACGGCCTTGGCCTCGCCGATCTCCGCGTCCGTCACATCCAGCACCTGTCCGCCGGTGGCCTTTACGCCGCGCAGTGCCTTTTGCCAGGAGCGCGGATTGCCAATGCGGATGGCCGTTGCGATGGTCTCCGGCTCGGCCACGGGAGTCAGCGTTGCGGCCCCCGTGCGCCACATCTGCGCAAAGGGATTAGCCCCCGCGGCCTGTACGACAATCATCTTCGGTGCGCGCTCAATCAGCCCGAAGCGCAGCATCTCCTCAAATGCTTTGCTGAAGGCCGCCGAGTTGCCCAGGTTGCCGCCCGGCAGCACAAGATAGTCCGGCGCCTGCCAGTTGAGCTGGTCGAGCAACTCGAACATCGTCGTCTTCTGCCCCTCGACGCGGAAGGGATTGATCGAGTTGAGGAAGTAAATGCCTTCGCTGGTCTTGGCCAGCAGGGTATTGAGTGCATCGTCAAAGCTGCCTTCCACCTCGACAATCTCGGCGCCGAAGTCCAAAGCCTGCGCCAGTTTGTTCAGCGAGACCTGCCCGGCCGGCAGATAGACGCGGCCTGCCACTCCGGCGCGCGCCGCATAGGCCGCCAGCGATGCCGCCGTGTTGCCCGTGCTGGCGCAGGCCACGACCGTGGCCTTCATGTGCCTGGCCTCGGTCATGCCAACGGTCATGCCAAGGTCCTTAAAGCAGCCCGTCGGATTCCATCCCAGATGCTTGAATTGCAGATCGCCGACGCCGGCGAACTCCGCCGTGCGATGGCCGCGAACGAGTGGCGTGTTGCCTTCACCCAGGGTGACAACTTCATCCGCCGCGTAGGCGGGCAGAAACTCGCGATAGCGCCACACGCCGCTGATGTCACGCGCATCACGCGAGCGGCGACGCTGGGCCCAAAGCTCTTTCAACTCGGAGGCCGACTGTTGCGGCGCATCCACTTCCACCTCCAGCAATCCATGGCAGCGCGGACACTCCAGGGCCGCGGCGTGCAGGGGCAGGGTGGTGGCACAGTTGGGATCGAAACAACGCAGTTGCATTACAGCTCCCTCGTCAGGATCGGCATGGTAAGCGGCTCGCCCACCAGGAAGTCCAGCTTGCGGATGTCGGCCATGGCGGACTCCAGTTTCTCCGCCGTGCATTCTTCCAGGGTCACCACAAAGGGCAGAGCCTCTTTGCCGAAGCCGGGTTTTTGCAGCAGCGCATCAATGTTGATGCCGTGTGCCGCCAGTGCGGTGGCAATCGCCGCCACAATTCCAGGACGGTCACGCACGGTGAAGCGCAGGTAATACTTGTCGGCGAAGTTGGCGCTTACCGGCAGCGCATCGGCCTCCACCTGTGAGCGTGGATCGGAGTGTGAACCTCCGCGCGCCACATTCAGCAGGTCGCTGACCACGGCGACGGCCGTCGAATGCCCGCCCGCACCGTGCCCGCTGAACGCCGTCTGCCCGCCGTACTTGCCGCTGGAGAGCACCAGGTTCAGGCTGCCCGTAATGTGCGCCGTCGGCGAATCCATGGGCACCAGCGCGGGACGCACCGAGGCCAGCACATGCTGGTTGGTGCGCTCCGCCCGCGAGATCTGGCGGATGGTGCAGCCCAGTTCGTGCGCGTAGATAAAGTCCACGGCATCCAGCTCTCGGATGCTGCCGCAGGGAACCTGTTCCGGCTGCACAATCGCCTTCAGGCCAATGCGGGCAAGGATCACCAGCTTGGCGCGCGCGTCGTAGCCATCCACGTCGTCCGTCGGGTCGGCCTCGGCAAAGCCCGCCTCCTGCGCCTGCTTCAGCGCGGTGGCAAAGTCCAGCCCCTCGTTCTCCAGCTTGGTCAGGATGAAGTTGCAGGTGCCGTTCAGGATGCCGCTGACGCGGTAGAGCTTGTCTCCGGCCAGGCCTTCCTGCAAGGCGTCAATCACCGGCACTCCGCCGGCGACGCTGGCGCCAAAGGCGAGCGTGGCGCCGTGCGCATGTGCCAGCCGACTCAGCTCCGGACCATGCGCGGCGATCAGCTTCTTGTTGGCCGTCACTACGCTCTTGCCGGCCTTCAGCGCCCGCCGCACCCAGTCGTGTGCCGGATCAATGCCGCCCACCAGCTCCACGATGATGTCTGCATCGCTGGCCAACACCTCGTCCACGTCGCTCGTCCACACCACGCCGGGATCGGTCCACTGCACGCGCTTGCGTTCAATGTTGCGGTTGAAGACGTGCGTCAATCGCAGGGGTAGCCGCTCCGGTTCATCGCTCAGGATGCGGGCCACGGCCGAGCCGACGGTGCCGAAGCCGAGCAGGGCGACCTTCAATGGATTTGTATCGCTCAATGTTTTGCTTTCGTTCGATGCCACTCGGTTCTCTCCCGGGTTGTGTGGTCGGGGCGTCATGCGCGTACCGCTTTCTGCGCGGCCACCACAGGATGCGAAGGGGTCGGCGCCAGTTGCTCAAACAGGTGACGGTGCAGCAGTTGTACGGCGTGCACCGCGTCTTTTTCATCCACCACAAAACTCAGGCTGATCTCGGAAGCTCCCTGGGCGATCATGCGGATGTTGATGCCGCCGGCGGCCAGCACGCCGAAGATCTCACTGGCGATGCCGACGCGTCCGCGAATGTCTTCACCAACCAGGCAGACGATGGCCATGCCGGGTTCGAAGTCCACATTGCCCAGCGTCTCAAGCTCCGTGGTCAGCTTCACCAGCTCGCTTCCGCCCTCCACTGCAATGGAGGCCGAGGCGCCGCTGATGGCCACAATCTCACTCTGCAAATGATGCCAGCGCAACAGGCTGAACAGGTCATCCAGAAAGCGCAGTGAGCCGACGTTGCGCGGTGCGTGGATGTTGAAGACCGCGATCTTGCGCTTGACGGCAATGGCGCGGAAGGCCGAAGGCCCCTGCGCGGCCGAGGCGCGAATAATCGTGCCCGCCTCCTGCGGCTTGTGCGAGTTCAGCACCGCCACCGGAATGTTGTGCTCAACGGCCGGCAACAGCGTGGCGGGATGCAGCACTTTGGCGCCGAAGCAGGCCAGTTCGGTCGCCTCGTGGAAGCTGATCTCCTCAATGCGCCGCGCCGTGGCGCAGAGGCGTGGATCGGTGGTGAGAATGCCGCTGACGTCCGTCCAGATTTCAATGCGGCTGGCGTTGAGCGCCGCTCCAATGATGGCCGCCGAGTAATCGCTGCCGCCGCGGCCGAGGGTCGTCACCTCTCCGCTCTCGCTGCTGGCGATAAATCCGCCCAGCACCGGAACCTGTCCAGCCTCAAGCAGGGGAGGGATGGCTTCCTGCAAACGCGCGCGGGTGGGATTTGGCAGCGGCGTCGCCGCCGGATGACGCGCGTCAGTGACGAGCAGTTGGCGGGAGTCGGCGTGCGCGCTGGGTACGCCGAGAGCCTCAAAGGCCGCCGCCACCAGCACACTGCTCAACAGCTCGCCGAAGGTCAGCATGTGGCTGTGCTGCGCCGGGGTAACCGAACCCTGCGCGGCAATCTTGGCGGCCAGGGCCGTGGCCTCGCTGATGCGCGTGTCCAGCTCGTCGGCAAAGGCGCGTGCGGCAGCCGGCGATAGCATCTCGGTACTGGCGTCCACATGGCGCTGGCGAATGGCGTTCAGCAATTCGAGCGCCGAGCCCAGGTCGCTGCGTCCGGCGGCTTCGGCCACCAGCACCAGTTTGTCGGTCACTCCGCCCATGGCGCTTACCACCACCAGGGGTTGCTCGTCGCGCCGGCCGGCCACAATCGAGGCCACCCGTCGAATGGCGACGGCATCCTGTACCGAGGTGCCGCCGAACTTCATGACGATCATTGCAAGCTCCTTGAAAACTTCCGCGCAAAACTAAGAACCCACCGTCCGCCGGACGATGGGTTCTGGAAGGGTGCGAATCAGTTGGTTTTAACTGATCTCTTCGCGGAACCATGCGCCCGGACGCAGGCCTGTAATCATGCCTGTTGTTGTCATAATCCGGGTTGTCGTGCTCATTCGCATGGTATCCATCTACAGTAATGGAGGCCTGTAAGGGTGTCAAGATAAATGCCTTCGCCTGGGGGGTGACCAACGTTACTCCCGGGGAAGAGGACCGTTGTGAAATAACCTGCCATTCAGAGCCCTGCCATTCAAAGCCCCGCTATTCAAAGGAATGACACTGGAATGAAAAAGCCCTCCGCCGGAGCGGAGGGCCATCCATACCGGATGCTTGCTGGTTTAGTACATGCCGCCCATGCCGCCGCCGTGCGGGGCAGGAGCTTCACTCTTCGGCTCGGGGATCTCAGCGATCAGAGCCTCGGTGGTCAGCATCAGCGCCGCGATGGAACCGGCGTTCTGCAACGCCGTGCGGGTCACCTTGGTCGGGTCAATGACGCCGGCCTTCACCAGGTCCACAAACTCGCTGGTCTGCGCGTTGTAGCCGTAGGAGGTGTCCTTGTTGTCGCGGATCTTGCCGATCACGACCGCGCCTTCTTCGCCGGCGTTGGCCACAATCTGGCGCAGCGGCTCTTCCAGGGCGCGCCGCACAATGTTGGCGCCAATCTGCTCGTCACCGTGCAGCTTCAGGGCCTCGACGGCCGGGATGCAGCGGATCAGTGCCACGCCGCCGCCCGGGACGATGCCTTCTTCCACGGCAGCGCGGGTTGCGTGCATTGCATCCTCGACGCGAGCCTTCTTTTCCTTCATCTCGGTCTCGGTCGCCGCTCCCACCTTGATCACAGCCACGCCGCCCACGAGCTTCGCCAGGCGTTCCTGGAGCTTCTCGCGATCGTAGTCGCTGCTGGTCTTTTCAATCTGGCCGCGGATTTCCTTGACGCGTCCGGCGATGTCGTCGGCCTTGCCATTACCCTCGACGATGGTCGTGTTGTCCTTGTCAATGGTGATCTTCTTGGCCGTGCCCAGGTCGGCCAGCGTGATGTTTTCCAGCTTCAGGCCGAGGTCCTCGGTGATGGCCTTGCCGCCGGTCAGAATCGCGATGTCCTGCAGCATGGCCTTGCGGCGGTCACCAAAGCCAGGAGCCTTGACGGCGGCGACGTTCAGCGTGCCGCGCAGCTTGTTCACCACCAGGGTCGCCAGCGCTTCGCCGTCAATGTCCTCGGCGATGATGACCAGCGGGCGGCCGCTCTTGGCGACCTGCTCCAGCAGGGGCAGAAGGTCCTTCATGCTGCTGATCTTCTTCTCGTTGATCAGGATCAGCGCGTTGTCCATTACGGCTTCCATGCGCTCGGCATCGGTGACGAAGTACGGCGACAGGTAGCCGCGGTCGAACTGCATGCCTTCGACCACTTCCAGCTGCGTCTCCATGGTCTTGGCTTCTTCCACGGTGATGACGCCGTCCTTGCCGACCTTCTTCATGGCCTCGGCGATGATGTGGCCGATGGTCTCATCGTTGTTGGCGCTGATGGTGCCCACCTGGGCGATCAGCTCTTCGCGGTCCACGTCCTTGCTCAGCTTATCCAGCGCGCCCGAGCCCTTGATGTGGTTTCCGTCCTTGTCGGTGGTGCCGTTGACGGCCACAATGGCCTTCTCGATGCCGCGCTTCAGCGCCATCGGATTGGCTCCGGCGGCGACGGTCTTCACGCCCTCGCGGAAGATGGCCTGGGCCAGGACGGTCGCCGTGGTGGTGCCGTCTCCGGCGATGTCGCTGGTCTTGCTGGCGACTTCCTTCACCATCTGCGCGCCCATGTTCTCCAGCGTGTCGGCCAGTTCAATCTCCTTGGCCACGGTCACGCCGTCCTTGGTGATGAGCGGGGAACCGAACTTCTTTTCAATCACAACGTTGCGGCCCTTCGGACCCAGGGTGACCTTGACTGCGTCAGCCAGGACGTTTACGCCACGAAGGATCGCCTGACGGGATTCCTCACCGTGAACAATCTGCTTTGCCATGTTTCTAAAGCTCCTTAGATGTCTTAATTACGCCATGTCTTTTGATGCCGCGCTGCCGGCCTTTTTGGCCGAGCGCGGGAGGTAGCCGGTCGAAGGCGCTGCGAAGAGCGCCCGAATCGAACTAGCCAAGAATGCCGAGGACTTCTTCCTCACGCATGATCAGCAACTCTTCGTTGTCAATCTTGATCTCGGTGCCGGCGTACTTGCCAAACAGAATGCGGTCTCCGGCCTTGACGTCCAGCGGGAAGACTTTGCCTTCGTCGTTCGACTTGCCCTTGCCCACGGCGATGACTTCGCCTTCCTGCGGCTTGTCCTTCGCGGTGTCCGGAATGATAATGCCGCCCTTGGTCGTCTCCGACTCGGCGACGCGCTTGACGACGATACGGTCGTGCAGGGGGGTCAGCTTGGTAGTAGTTGCCATCTTCTTAAAGCTCCTCTGGGATTGTTGGTTCCACTCGTGGCGGCCTTGACCGCCGGGGGGACGCTATGGCCGAGTCACACCTTCAGGGGTGTGTTAGCACTCTGACCACACGAGTGCTAATGTATCGCCTGGAGAGCAGCGCTGTCAAGCCAATATGAGTGAATTACACTCATATTTAACATTGTACGATAATCTCCAGTTTATCAATCATTTACGTTACCGCGTAGGCGCCCGCGACCCAGTGACTCCGGCGGGGTTCCATCCCCCGGGCGGAGGGCTTACAATAGCCTCGTAAAGCTCGCAGGCTGGCCTTCCTGGGCGGCCGGCGATTCCTTCCGGGAGACTCATGATGATGGCAAGCCGTTCGACGCTGCGTACCGCCGGGTTGGTGCTCCTACTGATCCTGATTCCGCTCTCCCTTTTGGCGGCCGGCGGAAAAAAGAAGAACGAGAAGCCACCGGAGCAGTTCTGCCAGGTCAGCTTCGTCATCCTGCGCGACAGCACCGGCTCGCCCATCAAGAACGCCAGCATCGTCGTCCATGCCGTCAACAAGAACGGCGACCAGGCGAACGACGGATTCCAGCTGAAGGCCGACACCGACGGCCGCGCCCACATGGATGACCTGCCCTACGGGCTCTACCGCGTCCAGGTGATTGTGCCCCGTATGCAGACCTGGGGAGACGATCTGGAGTTCAACCAGCCGGCGCAGGAGTTCACCATTCGCATCAAACCTCCGGCCGGGCAGCTCTCCATCTACGACAAATAGCTCGGCGGGTATCGCGGGCCGAAAGACTCCGGACAGGAAAAAGCCGCACTCGAAATGGGTGCGGCTTTCTGCTGCAGGAATCGCGGAAGGCTAGCGCCTGCGTGGAGGATTGCCGTGGCGCTCCATGTAGTCGGCCAGCAGGCTGAGCGCGGTGGCCGCGTTCAGTTTGTGCGGGGCGTGGGTCAGCGCCTCAATGACGCAGGGTCCGCGGCCGTGGCGAGCGTTGTGCACGGCCTCGGTGGCAATGCGGAAGACGGCGATGGCGTCATGCGCGTCGGTGCTGAAGACGGGAATGCCGAATTCGGCGTGCAGGGTGCGCAGGTCCAGGTTCGGACTTTTTGCCGCAGGGTAACGGTTGCTCACCAGGTAGAGGATGGGCAGCTTGTGGCGCGCGGCAAAGGCCAGCACCGGACGCGGATCGCTGTCAGCCTCCAGTCGCCCGGCGCAGAGCAGCACGGTGGCCTTGGGAGTGTTCTTCAGATCCTCTGCCAACAGGGCTTCCACGGCTGAGACCGTGCCGCTGTACAGGCGCTCGGCCAGCTTGGCGCGCCCCGCCCAGGGGTGGATGATGGCATCCTTTGCGCCCAGGGTGAGACCGGCGGCCAGCGCGGCAACCTCCGTGCCATCGGCATCCTCCCACAGCGCTGGCTGCCAGCCGCGCAGGGTGGCATACATGGACTGCTGCGCCGAGGACGGAACCAGTTCCCAGGATGCGGCCTTGACGGCCTTTGCCTTGGTCTTACGGGCTGCGGTGGACTTGCCCTTTGCCGCCGCGGGCTTGGCGGCCTTGCGGGCGCGTGGCTTGGTTGGCTTGGAGGTTGGAGCGATGGATGTCGGAGCTACGGACGTCTTTACTCGGGAGGTCGGCATGAGTGACTTGGCACCAGCAGAACGATTTGGAAACGGTTGAGATTCTGAATCAGGGACGATGCGGCCATTCTAAACCATGTGGCCCCCCTGAGGATTTACAATGCCAAATATCGCCCTCGGCTTTTCAACAGAAGTGTGGAAATGATGGAGGGAAACCTTGCGAACGGCCTGCGGAAGCCGCATTTTATAAGGCTCATCTGCGCTTTGCACCATCGCATGTGCGATGCGGAGAGATGCAGATTGGCAAGAAGTTTGCAACAAGCCGGGCGCTGAATTTTGAACACCCGCGACTGCCATACTTGGCGCATCCATGGTGCACAAGGATGCCGGCATTCCTTCTCACGGCGGCGCGCGGTCGCTTGTTGGGCTCGGGTTTACGGAGCCGCCATCCGAGGTTTTGCGGCCAGCGGCTGGCGTCTGGGTTTTAGGACTGGCGGTTAACGAATGGGGCCTGATAAATGGGGGCTAGTAAATAATGAAGAAGCGCATTGATCTCCTGCTCGTCGAGCGCGGACTCGCCGGGTTACAAGTGATTGACGCGTCAAAGCCAGTGAAGCGGTGGCGATCGAAGACATCGAAAAACTCGACGCGGAAGTCGGTGTGGACCCGTTCGGTAAACATGGGGATGGCCTTGGTGACTTGAAGTCCTCAGACGTGTTGAAGAGTTCGCGGATGCCAAGGGCTCTTGGCGCATCGCCGAATGTGAAGTTGGGGGCTGGAGCAAAAGCGGCCTGGTTGAGGAGGAGGCTCTTGCCATAGACAAACTTGCCATGCAGCCCGTTAACGGCTCTGACCTGAAACGAGGTTGGGACGGCTGGATGAACCTGTTGCGCCCTCGCCACCGGCAAAGATGCCAGAGGTCCAGCCCGATGAGGTTACGCTGAGCGGAGTGCCGCTTTGGTACTTCTGGACGGCTGCAATTTTCCATCCACCGGCCAGCACGTTGACGGCTCCGCCTTGATTGGCGAACTGCTTGCCCTTGCCAAAAGGCAGATCGTAAGTCCAGGCCAGGACGACGCGCTGCGGGATGTCAAACGAGCTGAGGGCCTTCTCGGCCTTCAGATTGTAGGTGTTCAGCGCGCCGCTCGTGCCATTCCCTTCCCATGCGGCCTCGGTCGGATACTCCGAGTCAGCATTGGTGATGTTCTTTGACCAACTGTAGCTGGCCAACACTGTCAGCCCGGCGCTGGTCCGCTTGGTTACCTGAGCCTGCAGGGCGTCGTAAGTGTAGTCGCCGAAGGGATCGTCCATGGTCGCTGAATCCACCGTGACGGTTCCATACTGCGGGAAGGGACGGAGGGCCTGAGAGACAGAGCCGCTGAACCCGGCATAGGGAGCTGCGACCAAGGGCTTGCCCGCGCAAGCCGGGCTGAGTCGCCTGTTGGCAACGTCTACTTGCAAATAGGCGCCGTACG
>CAVRDQ010000023.1:0-8014 GCA_963719655.1 uncultured Acidobacteriota bacterium
AGATTTTGACTGCGTCTTTGCCGAGTCCGAGGCGGCGCGCAGAATTCTTTTGCAGCTGGCGGAGGCGCGTATTGCCACTCCCGTGGTCAGCCTGGCCACCCAGCCCGAGGTCAGTCTGGCCGTTGAGGCCATCCGGCAGGGAGCGGTGGATTACCTGGGCAGCCAGTCGAGCAACGACCTTCTGCTTCGCGCGCTGGATGCCGCGCTTCGCCAGCGGCGCACCGGCGTGCCGGAGCGCTTCTTTGCCCCGGCGCTGGAGCATCCCGAACTGCCGCTCGATGCCATGCTGGATGGCTTGGAGCGCGAGCTGATCAACCGCGCGCTGCTGCGCTCTCGTGGAGTGGTGGGCGGACGCTATGGCGCCGCCGCCCTGCTGGGCGTGACCCGCACAGGGCTCCTGTACAAGATGAAGCGTCTGAACATCCAACGCCTGGATGGCATGGAAGCGGGTGGAGCGGAAAGCGATGTGGAGTCTGCGGTTGAGGATGCCGACCGGCGTTCAGGCAACGGCTACCAAGATTCCAGCTCCAGTACGCCCTAGCTCCAATACGCCCTAGCTCCAATACAAGAGGGTGACGTGGTAGGCGATAAAGGCTGCCACGTAGGCCACCGTCGTCATGTAGAGGAATTGCAGAATCGGCCAGCGCCAGCTGTTCGTCTCTCGCTGCACGACGGCCATGGTGGACATGCACTGCATGGCGAAGGCGAAGAAGACCAGAAGGGCAATGGCTCCGGCCGGTGACAGGTCGCTGTGCAGCGCCTGCTGCATATCCATGGCATGCGACTCCGGATCCACTCCGTGCAGGGTGCCCATGGTGGCGATGATGACCTCGCGGGCGGCGAAGCTGCTCAGCAATCCCACGCCGACCTTCCAGTTGAAGCCCAATGGCTTGATGGCCGGCTCGATGAAGTGTCCGACGTGTGCGATGGCGCTGTCTGCGATGGCCGGCGGCTGACCGTTGTGCATGGGCAGGTAAGTGAGCGCCCACAACAGCAGGCTGACGCCGAGGATGACCGTTCCGGCGCGGAAGAGGAAGGCCTTGCAGCGATCCATCAGGCGCAGGGCCAGGCCTTTCCACTGCGGCCAGCGGTAGGGCGGCAGCTCCATGATGAAACCATGCTCGCGGCTGCGCAGCACGCTGCTCTTGAGCGCCTTGGCCGTCAGCACCGCCATCAGGAATCCCAATACATACAGGCTGAGCATGGCCACGGCGCGGGTGCCGATGAAGGGGCCGAGCACGGGGCGGTTGGGGATGAAGGCCGCGATGATCATGGTGTAAACGGGCAGTCGCGCCGAGCAGGTCATGAAGGGCGCAATCAGGATGGTGGCGATGCGGTCGCGCTTGTTCTCAATGGTGCGCGTGGCCATGATGGCCGGCACGGCGCAGCCATAGGCGCTGAGCAGGGGAATGAAGCTCTTGCCGTTGAGTCCCACCTTGGCCATGACTTTGTCACTGATGACGGCGGCGCGGGCAAGATAGCCGGAGTCCTCGAGAATCCCGATGACGAGGAAGAGCAGCAGAATCTGCGGCAGAAAGACCAGCACCGAGCCCGCACCCTTCCAGGCGCCGTTCACGATCAGCGAGTTCCACAAGCCCGGCGGGATGGCGGCCGCGAGCTGCACGGCAACGCGATCCAGAACGTGCTGGAGAAGATCGCTGGCGGGCTGGCCCACGCTGAAGATGGTCTGAAAGACTCCGACGATGACGACGGTGAAGATGACTCCGCCCCAGAGCGGATGCAGGAAGATGCTGTCCAGCCGGCGAGTCCATTCCGGTGTGGCGCCGCGGCGATAGGCGGCGTTCGAGCCCACGCGCACGGCCCACTCGCGGCAATGCCGGGGATCGCCAAAGATGGGCAGCTCGATCGGCTCCGGAGCCTGCGGCGCGGCGATCAGGAAATTCGCCACCGCATGCAGACCTTCGCCGGTGACGGCGCTGGTCAGCGCGACGGGTGTGCCAAGCTGGCGCGCCAGTTGCAGCACATCCACCGTACCGCCCTGCTTGTGCAGCTCGTCGGCCATGTTGAGCAGCACCAGCGTGGGCAGGCCAAGAGCGATGACGCGTCCGGCCAGGATGAGATGGCGATTCAGGTTGTTGGAGTCGAGGACGAGGATGATGGCGTCGGGCAGCTCCGCGCCAGGCATGCGGCCGTTGAGCACATCCACCGTGACGCGCTCATCCTCCGACTTGGGATTGAGACTGTAAACGCCGGGCAGGTCAATCAGGTTGACCTCGTCGCCGCTCTCCAGACGATAGCTGCCGGTGTGGTGCTCCACGGTGACGCCGGGGAAGTTGCCGACCTTCTGGCGCAGTCCCGTCAGGCGATTGAAGAGCGTGGTCTTGCCGGCATTCGGCGGACCGACGACGGCCACCGTGCGATAGACGGCGCGGCCATCCTTATGGGAAGACAGGGATGCGGGCCCGGAGAGCGTGACAGACGGGTTCAAACCTAATCGGCTCCAGCTTCAGCGCCCAGGGGGCTTACGGAAATCAAGCGGGAGAGATCGCGGCGCAGAGCGACCTCGGTGCCGTCCACGCGATACACCCGCGGATTGCCGCCGGGTCCACTGCGGGCCACCAGGACCTCAAGGCCGGGAACGAAGCCGAGGTTCATCAGGTGCTCGGCGACCGACGGCTCAAGCTCGAAACCGTCGAGGATGCCGCTTTCGCCGACGTTGAGGTCGGAGAGGTGCTGGCGGGTTTTGCGGGGGCTCTTCGTCATGAAGTTGAAAACCATTTTCAATACCAAAATTATTCTACCCCTATTTCGCCCCGAACAACAGACGCCTATATCACAGTCCGTTGTGATATTTAACCATATTCGCCTAACCGGATGATTGCAAAGCCGTTAGGCGGATTACCGTGGTGCTGCGCGTGGTCCTGCGGCGGCTTCCCATTGGGCTCCGCAGGCCGGGCATAGCCGCCAGCAATGAAAACCATCGGATTGTGGACGCTTTCCTTGAGGGGGCGGCCCATGGGTGGTAGAACGGTTCGAGTGGCGTAAACCGCAGGGAGGCCCATTTGGCACGGTACCGGGAGAGCTTTGAGCAGGCGGTGGAGGCGGCGGCCGTGGGCGCAGCCGTGCTGGTGGGCAACACGCGCGCGGCTCGCGGAGTGCTGCACCGGGCGCAGCAGCGCCTGAGCGTCGAGCACAAAGCCTGGGAGACTCCGACGGTGTTGCCGCTGGGGGCCTTTGCGGAGAAGCAGTTGACGGGTGCGGCGCAGGCTGCCGGGCTCTGCAAGGCGCACGTGTTGAGCGACGCGCAGGAGCTGCACCTGTGGCGGGAGATCATTGCCGCGTCGCCGGCCGTCGCAGGCATCCTGCTGCCGGAGTCGGCGGCCGTACTGGCGCAGGCGGCGTTGCGAACGGCCGAGCAGTATGGCCTTGATCTGCGCTCGGGAGCAATGAGTGCTTCGGCCGAGACGCGTGCGTTTTCCGGCTGGGCGGCGGAATTCCGCGGCCGCCTGCGAGCAGACGGTTGGTGCAGCCAATCTGAGCTGGTGCGCGCGATGATGCCGCTGGTGAAGGAGCATGCGGGCGAGCTCGCGCTGCCAAAGCGCATCTTTCTGTTTCATCCAGCGTTGGCTCCATCGGAGCGCGAACTGATGAATGCTCTGCGCGAGGCTGGCGTGCGCGTGGATGAGGCCGAGTCCGAAGCCGAGGCGTTTGAGGACTCCGGCAGCGAAGAGCACAACGCCTGGCGCCACGCGTTTGCCGGTGAGAGCGAGGAGTTGAGCGCGGCGGCGCTGTGGGCGCGGCAGCAGGTCGAAGCCAATCCCGGGGCCAAGGTGGGCGTAATCTTTTTTGATCTGGAGCGGCGGCGCGAGCAGGTGGAGTCGGTCTTTCGCAGCGTGCTGCATCCCGAGCAGTTGCTGGGCGAGCGCGGTGAGCAGGCATTTGAGATTGCCTCCGCTCCATCGCTTTCGTCGTATCCGGCGGTGTTGGCGGCCCTGCGCTGGCTGCGGCTGCTGGCCGGGCCATTGGAGTTCCACGAGTTTGCCGAGTTGCTGCGCTCGCCGTACCTGGTGCAGGAGGTTGGTGCGGCAGCGGCCTTTGTGGCGCGCGTCCGGCGCCGCGCGTTGCGCCAGGTCACGTACGCCGAGCTTGCGGAATGGCTGCGCGAGTTCAACGGGCCGGAGCGTTTGCGGCAGGCGACGGGCGAGATGCCCAGCCACGAGGCATTTGATTCCCAGCAGAGCTCGGTTTACTGGGCAAGCATTGCGCGTGAGCTGTTGCAGCGCGTGGGCTGGCCGGCGGCGACCCTGGACAGCGAGGCCTACCAGAGCACCGAGGCCTGGCGCGAAGTGTTGAGCGAGGCCGCGGCCCTGGAGCGCGTGGGCTGGCGCGGCGACTTTACGGCGTTTGTCTTCCTGCTGGGGCAGATGGCCGGGGCGCGCGGCTTCAAGGCGGAGTCGCTGGCGGCGCCGGTGCAGATCATGGATGCCCGTGAGGCCGAGGGCTCGGTGTTTGACGCCCTGTGGGTGGGCGCCGCGACGGATGAGTTGTGGCCGGCGGTGCAGAAGCCCTCTCCACTGCTGCCGCTGGAGCTGCTGGAGAAGGTTGGTTACCCGCTGGTCGGTTCGGAGGCGGAAGCGTCTTCTATTCGCAGGACGACCGCGCGGCTGTTGCAGTCTGCTCCGCGGGTGGAGTTGAGCCTGGCGCTGCGCACGGCCGATGAGCGCACGCAAAGGTGGAGTCCCGCGTTTGCCGCCGTGCCCATGGCGGAGGCTGAGATGGAGCAGCCCGAGGCGGTTTCGCTGAGGGTGGCACCGGCAAGGATAGAGACACTGGCGGATGAGCAGGCCCCCGCGCGCGGCGCAGGTGAAGCGATAGATGGCGGCACATGGCTGATCAAGGATCAGTCGGAGTGTCCCTTCCGCGCCTTCGCCATCCGCCGCCTGGGAGCCGCCGAAGTGCAGGGTCCCAATGAGCCGATGCAGGCCACCGAGCGTGGCCAGGTGGTGGAGCTGGCGCTGGAGTTGGTGTGGCGCAGGCTGGGCAACAGCGCGGCGCTTGCAGGCGCGGAGTTGAAGGCGCTGGTGAAGGAGTGTGTGGCCGAGGCGATGCGACGGAAGCTTGCTCCGCGACATGATGTTTGGAGCGAACGCTACCGCCAGATTGAAGCCGACCGCAACGAGCGCGTGTTGTTGGAGTGGCTGCGGCTGGAGTCCACTCGCCCGGCGTTCACCGTGCTGGAGCATCAGCATGAGGTGCGCATGACCCTGGCGGGACTCGCACTGCGTGGCTGGGTGGACCGCATTGACCGTGTCGGCGAAGAGCAGGTGGTGATTGACTACAAGACCGGCCGGGAGACCGAGCCAAGGCGTTGGGAGACTCCGCGCCCGCAGCTTCCGCAACTTCCGTTGTACGCGCTGGCCTTGCGCGAAGAAGGGCGAGACGTGGCCGGCATTGCCTTCGCCGTGGTTCGTCCCGGTGAGGCGGAGTTCAAAAACTATCTGCGCGACGGCAAGCTGCTGGGGGGCAAGAATCCCGGCGGCAAGGCCTTTGAGGGACTAGGCTTTGACGACTACATGCCGCGCTGGAAGTCTGAGATGGAGCGGTTGGCCACGCAATTTGTGACGGGCGATGCGGCGGTGGATCCCAAGGTTCCGCCCGGGAAGAACGGCTCGCCCTGCGAACGCTGCCACCTGGGCGGATTGTGCCGGGTGGAAGACAACATCGCGGTGGACGATGACGACGAAACGGCGGAGGCCTCCGATGAGTAAGAAGGCGCCGCTGAATCTGCACACGACGAATCCGCAGAAAACGGGAACGACTAACGCTGTGGCCGATGCCGAGCTTCGCCGCAGTGTGCTGGCGCCTGCGGAGTCTTGGATGTTGCAGGCTCCGGCGGGCAGCGGCAAAACCGAGCTGCTGATGCAGCGCTTTCTCTCCTGCCTGGCGCAGGTGGAGCAGCCCGAGGCGGTGCTGGCCATCACCTTTACGCGCAAGGCCGCGGCGGAGATGCGCGACCGCATTCTTGCCGCCCTGGAGCGCGCCCGGCAGCCTGAACCGGGTGAACTGAAAGAACACGAGCGGCAGACGCTGGAGCAGGCGCGGGCGGCGCTCGCCAACGGTGAGCGGCAGGGCTGGCATCTGCTGGAGCATCCTTCGCGATTGCAGGTGCGCACGCTCGACTCCTTCTGCGAGGCGGTGGCGCAGCGGGCGCCTTTCAAGGGCCAGTTGGGCGGAGCGGCCGAGGTGAGTGAGGATGCGCGTTCGCTGTACGAGGCGGCGGCGCAGCAAACTCTCGAAGAGTTGGGCGGGAACAATCTCCCGCGCAGGCAGGCCGTGGAGCGGCTGCTGAAACATGTGGACAACAGCGCGCTGACCGCGCGAACGCTGCTGGCGACGATGCTGGAGCGGCGCGAACAGTGGCTGGAGTTCCTGGGTCGCTCGGATGCCTTCAACACTGCGCAGCAGACGGAACTGCGTGCGCGCCTGGAAGGCTCACTGGCGCGTGCCGTGGGCGAGGAGTTGGCTGCCGTGGATGCGGCGGCGCGGCGGCGACTGAATCCCGAGCAGCGCGAAGAACTGATGACCCTGGTGCGCTATGCGGCATCCATGCGCGGCGAAGCCCCGGAGCCGGAGTCCGCGGTGGTGGACGACGTTGCGGCCGGCGTGGTGGAAATGCCGCGGCGCATTGGCACAGCGGGCAAAGCCTGGCCCGCTCCTGATGCGGCCGAGCTGAAGGCGTGGCAAAGCATTGCGCGACTCTTGCTGACCAATGAAGGTGATCTGCGCAGAGCCAAAGGCATCAATCGGAATGTCGGTTTCCCGGTGGAGACCGATGAGCAGCGCACGTGGAAAGAGCGCTGCATCACCTTGTTGAACGCGGCCACCGCACAGCCGGAGGCGGAAGCCTTCGCAGCCACGTTGCATCGTGTGCGCTCACTGCCCGCTGCGCATTACACCGAGGATCAGTGGGAGTTCATGCTGGCCGCTCTGCAACTGCTGCCCCTGGCGGCGGCGCACCTGAAGCTGGTGTTTGCCCGCGAGGGCCGCATGGACTTTGCCGAGTACGCGCAGCGCGCACTGGACGCGATTGGTGCGGACGGCGAGCCCACGGAGCTGGCTCTGCAACTCGGCTACCGCATCCGCCACGTGCTGGTGGATGAGTTCCAGGACACGAACTTGACGCAGATTGAATTGCTGAAGCGGCTGCTGGCGACATGGGAGGCGGACGAGGCCTGCTCGACCTTCTACGCATTACAGTGCAAAATTGCGATTTGGCCGGTTATTTGAACTGGTTGATCATATCGTGGATGTAGTAAGCGACCACGAAAAGCGTGCCCGCGCCAAGCAACCAGACTGTGGTCATCTGGACCGGCCTGAACTTGTTGAGTCTGCCCGTAATCAGCGCATCCTGCTCGGTCTTCAACTGGCTGGACGATTCATCGAGGATCAGCTCAGTTTCTCCGTAGCGGCTGATGCGCGGACGCAACTGTAAACTTTGGCACCTAAAAAGAAAGCAAGAATTAGAATCCAACCAATCCACATAGCCGGAACGAATAGCATTCTCCACCTCGAAAAAGTATTTGGGTCCCAGATACTGGCGGGTCCGTGAGGGAACCGCGGGCCGTGAATAGAGGGACCATTCGATTGAAGATGATAGCGCTCGGACGATGGCTTGAAAGGTGATGACAGTCACCGGGCCGAGCCGTGGTTTCACATAGGGAAACGGAGCCGAGTCTGAGAGTCAGCGGGCGCGGGAGAACAGAATGGATAAGTTAGAGCGGTTCCAGGATAGATGTACCCAATCCAACTTCTGTGCGGGGTCGCCCCTCCTTGGGGTCGTGCTACCACCGCCAGTGCGGATCCAAATAGAATGACAGCGTCGATGCTCAGGCGTCCTTCGCGGGTCCAATCAACATCGGGCGACAAACTCAACCACAAGGCGAACTCGTCCAGGGTAAGTGCCGCTCCCACTCCATAACTGACCGCCATCAGTCGTCCAAGGAAAATCGACATCGGCGAGTGCGACCTTCCCAGATCGAGGAGCCACCCGTAT
>CAVRDQ010000024.1:0-17416 GCA_963719655.1 uncultured Acidobacteriota bacterium
TCGGCGCGCTCTTCCGTCCGGAGAATCCCTTGCTGCCGAATTACAAGTGGGTGCCCATCGGATATCACGGGCGCGCCTCGTCCATTGTGGTCAGCGACGCGGAGGTGCGGCGTCCGCATGGGCAACTGAAGCCGCCCGATGCGAAGGAGCCGCGCTTTGCGCCATCCAAGCGGCTGGATTACGAGTTGGAGGTGGGTGCCTTCGTCGGCGTGGGCAATGAGCGTGGTGAGTCCGTTCCCATCGCCGAGGCCGCCGGACATTTATTTGGCCTGTGCCTGCTGAACGACTGGTCGGCGCGCGACGTGCAGGCCTGGGAGTATCAGCCGCTGGGGCCGTTTTTGGCAAAGAACTTTGCCACCACCATCTCGCCATGGATCGTCACCGCCGAGGCGCTGGCGCCATATCGCGTGGCGGCCTCGGCACGTGCGGAGGGTGATCCACAGCCACTCGATTACCTGCGTGACGCGGAAGATGCCGCCCGCGGAGGCTTTGATGTGACGGTGGAGGTGTGGCTGCGCACATCCCGGATGCGACAAGCCGAAAGCGATTATCAGCGGCTGAGCCGGGGCAACCTCCGCGAAATGTATTGGACCTTTGCGCAGATGCTGGCGCACCACAGCTCGAATGGCTGCAACTTGCGTCCGGGCGACCTGCTGGGCAGCGGCACCATCAGCGGCGCGGAAAAAGACAGCGCCGGTTGCCTGCTGGAGCTGACCAAGGGCGGCCAGGCACCCATCGCGCTTGCCGACGGAAGCAGGCGTAGTTTCCTGGAAGATGGCGATGAGGTGGTGCTTCGCGCATGGTGTGAACGCGAGGGGGCGGTGCGCATCGGCTTTGGCGAATGCCGCGGCGTGGTGCTGCCGGCGCGCTGAATCCCTCGCGGCGTTCCTTCCCTTTTTCTCCGCAAGACACTGAAGTTTCAAGAAGCGCTGGCCGATAGCTCCCAGTGAAGAGGCTCGGATGGTCTTCCATCAGAGCCCGGATTCACGCGCCTGCGCGCCATGCTCTGGCGCCATTGGCCAGGAGCTCCCTGTGTTCCAAAACTTCAAGTTGTCCGGCAAGATCATGGGCGTCATCGCGATCGTCATGATTACCTCCTCGCTGATTAGCATCTGGATTACCGAGCGGCGCGTCAACCAGCAGACGGAAGATGCCTTCCGCGACAAGGTGCGGCAGATCACGGGGATGGCATCGGCCACGCGGGCATGGTTCAGCGATAACTTGGACACCATGGTTCCGACGCACGAGTTCAGCAACATCAAGCAGGCGCCGGTGGTGGTGGCCTGGAGCGTGGCCGAGCGATATGCCGAAGCCAACCACATGAGTTTCCGCACACCCTCTCTGCGGCCTCGCAACCCCAAGAACCATCCCGACGACTTTGAGCGGCGTGCACTGGAGAGATTTGCCCAGGATCCGGAGTTGAAGGAATTCAGCGAGCGCGCCACGGTGGATGGCAAGGAAGTGATGCGCTACGCGCAGCCGGTGCGGCTGACCAGCGACTGCCTGCGCTGCCACGGCGACCCGGCCGGCAGCCGCGACGTGTTTGGCAATGTGAAGGAAGGCATGAAGGCCGGCGACCTGCGCGGCGCCTTTGCCGTGACAGCCAGCACCGAACAAATGGCACAGGACGCGCGGAGCAATACCATGTGGCTTTTCCTGATGAATCTTCTTGCCCTGTCGGCCAGCATGCTGGGCGTGTGGTGGGCGCTGCGCAAGCTGGTGGTGCACCCTCTGCGCAGGAGTGTGGAGCTGGCCAACGCCATTGCGGACAACAACCTTGCGGTGCCCGACCTTGTGGTGGAAAGCGAAGACGAGTTGGGCGAGGCCAGCGCGGCGCTGAACAAGATGAAGAACAACCTGCGCGCCGTGGTGCACCAGATCGCCAGCACGGCGGAGAACGTGGCCGCGGCCAGCGAAGAACTTTCGGCGACGGCCGCCGAGCAGAGCCAGGCGGCGGAGACGCAGCGTGCGCAGGTGGCGCAGGTGGCCACGGCCATGCACCAGATGACGACCACCGTTGTGGAGGTGAGCGACAACAGTAACCGCGCGGCGCGGGTGGCGCGGGAGAGCGCCGACATGGCCACCGAGGGCGGCACCATCGTGGGCAGCACCCTGCGCACGATGAACCTCATCAACGACGCGGTGGGCAGCACCAGCCGGCAGATTGGCGAACTGGGCAAGCGCTCCAATGAGATTGGCCGCATTGCCGGAGTGATTGACGAGATTGCCAACCAGACGAACCTGCTGGCCTTGAACGCCGCCATTGAGGCCGCGCGGGCGGGCGAGCAGGGTCGCGGATTTGCCGTGGTGGCCGACGAAGTTCGCAAGCTGGCGGAGCGCACCACGACGGCAACCAAGGAGATCGCCGGCATGATCGAGGCCATCCAGGTGGAGACGCACTCCGCGGTGGAGGCCATGGATGCCGGGACGCGGCAGGTGCGCGATGGCGTGACGGCCACCCAGAAGGCGGGCGATGCACTGCAGCAGATCATCGGCAAGTCGCAGGAGGTGGGAGACATGATTACCACCATCGCGACGGCGGCCACAGAACAATCCAGCACCACGGAAGAGGTGAAGAACCGCATGGAGGAGATCTCCCGCCTGGTGGAGAGCTCGACCATCGGCACGCAGCAGGCGGCCAAGGCCTGCGAGGATCTGAGCTCGCTGACCCATGGGCTGCACAACCTTGTGGAGCAGTTCGAAACCGGCGGCGCGGCACACCATCCGCCTGCGCGTACGAACGCAGGGAGAGGTGCGTCGGTTAACCACGAAGAAGAATTCGCGCCAACGGCAGCGAAGGGCCGCTGGGTGCAGTAGCTCATCGCAGAGGGCAAACACAGGCAGGGCCGCTCCTTTCCCGGGGCGGCCTTGTTGTTTGCGGCTACTTGTGGCGCTTGCGGAGGAGCAGGTCCACGGAGAGGACGCCATTCTGGTCGCGCACGGCGACCAGGGAGAGGTCCTTGTCGAGGTTGTATTCAAACTGAATGATCTGCTGCGCCGACTGGCTGAGGTTGGTGATGTAGGTGAGCGTGACCTTGTTGCTGACCTGCTGCTCCACGGTAACCCGGGCCAGCCCGGTGTTCACCGAGCTGCCTACATTGGGATCAATTTTGATGCGGCTGACGCCGAAGAGCTTTTGCACGCGGTTGGTAACGGTGGAGTTGAGCGCCTGTCCGATGAGCGCCGTGCTGGCGCTTTCGGAAACCGTGGGCGAATACTGCGCGCTGCCCAGCATGGCCGGGTTTGCGCTCTCCTCGGCCGTGCGGCCCAGGGCGAGCAGACTGATGATGTCACTGGTGGCGAGCGGCGGATCGGAGCGGTAGCTCGGAGTCAGGTGGTCAAGCGGTCCGTGCAGGCCGAGCGTGATGTCATAGTCGCGCACGCGGGCCGTGAGCTCGACGTCGAGCGTGGGTTCGATGCGCACCGGGTTGGTCAACGTGATGTCGCCGCGCTCCAGGCGGTACTTGGTGGCATTGAAGTAAATTTGCCCCTCCAGCAGATTGACGCGCCCCAGCGCCACCGGACGGGCTGCGGTACCACGAATGCGCAGGTCCACGTTGCCGCTCAGGCGGGCCAGCGTCGTCTGCACCTGCAACTCGGGAGTCGAGGCGACGCGCACGTCAAGATGAATGCCCGTGAGCGGCGAGTCAATCTGCTGCGAGCTGGGAAGGACGAGCGGGCGCATCAGGTAGCTGGCAAAGTCAAACTGTGGATTCAGGCCGATGCGGGTGATGGTGACGTTGCCGCTGAGCAGGGAGTTGCGCGGCGTGCCGGTAAGCGTAAGCGCGGCGTCGGCCGTGGAACTGAGACCCTCCGGGTAGCGCAGGCGGATGTCATGCCCGCTGGCCGACAGGTTCATGCCGAATCCCTGCGCGGGTGAGAAGGTCAGAAAGCCTCCGAACTGCAACAGGGCTCCGCCGGTCCGCGCCGTGAGCCGCTCCACCAGCATGCGATCCTCGTTGAAGGTGAGCGTGCCGTTGATGTCGCTGAGGCCGTTGGGAAAATCAATGTAGGCGATGGAGCCGTTATGCACTTCGAGGCGGCCGCTCATCGCGGGACGTTCCATGGTGCCGCCGATGGCCAGGTTGAGGTCGGCGGCGCCGGAGGAGGTCAGGGTAGGGTCGGTCGTCTCCAGCAGTTTGAGATTGATGTTGCCGGTGGCGTGCACGTCCATGCGCTGGCGGCCTGTGAGTTCGACCCGGCCGTGCACCTGCAGGAAGCGCGTGCCCTGCTCGCCGGCCACGCGGAACTGCTCAACCGAGAGGATGCCATTGGCCAGGCGCAGTTGGATGGGGCCATCGTTGGCCACGGCGATGCCGGCATAGGCGGTGGACCAATGCTCGGCTGTGACCTCCGCCGTGAGGTCGCGGAAATGGCGGGCCTCGCCGCTGATCTCGGCATGCAGCTTGAGCTCGCTGGGCGCGCTGTATCGCGCGGGCAGCAGCGCCTCCAGCAGTGGATTCAGATTGCTGCTGGCGGCATCGGCCGTGAAGTGCATCGGCATCTGTTCGCGCAGATGCACCTGTCCATCCACCCGGAAGTCGCCAAGGCTGGTGTCGGAGCGCGCGCTCACCGTCATCTCCCCACCGCGCGTGACGGCCTCCACGTTGACGTTGCCGAGGGTCCGGCCGTTGAGCGCGAGGTTGCGCAGGCGCAGGTGTCCGTTGACGACCGGCGCCGAGGGCGTGCCGCTTCCCGTGGCCTCAAATGCGGCCTGCCCAGCCAGATGCAGGCGGTCGCTCTGCAGGGCGTGCAACTGCTCCAGGCGCACTTCGGAGCCGATGAGATGGAAGCCAAACTGGCTGGTCTCCACGTTCATCGAAGCCTCGCCCGCCAACTGCATGGCGTCGCTGCGCACTACGATGTTGCGCAACTGCGCCTGCTCGGCGGCAAAACCCAGGTCGGCGGTGGCGGAGCGAATCGCCTGTCCCCAGGCGGAGCCGTTACGCACCGAGACGTGTCCGCTGCCGTTGAGATGCCCCTCGGTGCCACCCACCTGCACCTCGCCGCTGACCAGGCCGGTGATGGGATAGTCCCAGCCGGCGATGGAGGCAACCTCGCGGGCGTCGGCATTTTCCGCGCGGACGTGCGCGGCGAAGGGTTGCTGGTTGTCGTAGTCGCCATCCACCAGCGGGACGGTGACATCCACCTGGAAGCGGGCGCTGCCGTGGCGGAGCACGGCATTGCGCAGGGACTCCACGGTGGGCGAGTACTCCACATCGCCTTCAAGATCATCCCAGTGATTGCGCAGCACCCGCGAGGCCGGCACCGGGCCGTCGCCTGCTGAGCCTGCGTCACGTGCGTGCACCAGGGTTGTAAAGTCGCGCAATTCGAGGTGACCGCTGAGCGAGGGATCAATCAGCAGGCCGTGCACCTCTCCGTGAAACTGCGCGGGGCCGTGAAACTCAATCGGCATGGCCCGGGCGCGGCTGCCACGCCAGTCGGCAACCAGCGGGGCAAGCTCGGCAAACGCACCGCTGGTCAGGTCAATTTTGAGATCGGAGTTGGCGCTGATGCGTCCATGCACGCTGACCTGCGAGGCCGGGGTGGTGGCATCCGCCTCCTCGAAGTGCGCCGATTGGCCGAGGAAGTCCACTGTGGCGCGCACCGAGGCCGCAACCGGCAACTCGCCAGCGCGCTGAACGGGACGCACCTTCACATCGCCATCCATCAGCGCGTGTTGCAACCCCTCGGCCCAGTGAATCTCCAGCATGCCTGTGGCGGCGCCGCCAAGCGGAAGACTGTGCAGCGGAAGCTCCGGCTCAGAGAAAGCGGCCAGCACCTGTTTCAGTTCCAGGCCACTGACATCGAGATGAATGCGGCCATCCTGGCGTTGCGACTCCGGCCCGGCGGCCAGCAGCTTGCCGTGCACCGAGCCACCCAGCGCAACGGCGAACAATACCGGAATGCTGAAGCGCTCGCGGTCGAGCGAAAACTCCAACCCGCCGCTGATGTGCTGCAACTGCATGATCGAGTCGCGCCACTCCATCCCGACACCCTGGGCGCGACCCACGATGGCATAACCTCCACGCTTGCGCCACACGCCCTCGCCGCTCAGTTGCACGGCGCCCGCGCGCAGCTGGTTCAGATGCAGCAATCGCCCCAGTTCGCCAAGGTCGGCCGTGGCGCGATAGGAAAACTGCGCCTCCGGCGAGGCCGGCGTGGTGATGGCGCCGCTCGCATCCACCGCGGAGTGGCCCTCGGCCAGGTGCAGGTGCGGCACGTCAACGTGATCGCGATAGAGCCGGAAAGTCGCATCGGCGGCGAGCGTGAAGGGCTCCGTGGCCTGCGGCACAAGGCGCACACTGCCCACCGCTAAGTTGCCATCGTAGTGATGGTCGGCCGAGATGTAGCGCAGCATCAGCCGGAGACCTTCCACGCGGCCATCCAGGTGAAGCTCGCGATCGTTCCACAGCAGCAGCCCATCGCTGACCACGGCGCGGTCCACGATCAAGCGCATCAGTTCCTCTGGAGTGGGCGTGGGCCGGGCGCGCGCTGGCTCCGGAAGGTTGGTGCTGCCGTCGCGGTTGACGACCACCCGGGCGCGCGGTTCGGCGATCACAAGTTCACGCAGGCGGACGCCGCGGCCAAGAAGAAAGTTCCAGCGCAGCCGCATGCGGAGCTCGCGCACCTGTAACAGCGGCGGATCGGCGGCGGCCTCGCGGCCGTGCAGGGTGAGGCCATCGAGTTCGTACTCGGCGCGCAACAGATTCCAGTGGACAGATTGCAATTCCACGCGGGCACCGGTGGCGCGCTGCATGGCGTTGACCTGCCAGCGCCGCACCGCCTCGTGGAAGCCATCGCCCTCGGTGTAGCGGACGACGCCTGTAACCGCGAGCGCGAGCAGGCAGAGCACGAGCAGCAGCCAGCGCAGGGCTCGCCCACGCTGTGGCCGCGGCGCGGAGTGCTCCGCTGGCTTGCCTCCGGATTTTGTTTCTTCGCGCTCGTCGCTCATATTCTGATGCTCAGCTTGTATTGCTCAGCCCCTCGTGTTCACCGTGTCGTGCTCGTCATCTCCGGCTCAGGGCTTCGTGCTTGCCGACTCGCTTGCTGCGGCTCCAGACTGCGGCTCGCGCACGGCCTCCCAAAGAACTTGCACGCTGGCCTGCGCACGCAACTGCTTGAGCCACTTGTCGGTCTCGGCGCTCATCTTCTGCTCACTCAGCAACTCTTGAATCTTAGGCGCCAACTCCTCGTAGCTTTCCAGCTTGCCACCCTTGGCGGCCACCTGCGGAGCCAGCGTCAGGTGGTAGTAGTCCTCAACCTCTTTGCGGTTGACGCGCACCAGGGGACGCATGCGATCTTCGATAAAGCGCAGCACCTCAATCTGGCTCCCGACCATCTGGCGAACCTCGGCCGCGGAAAGACCGTAGCGCTTGAGCACCGCGGTCCATGCGGAATCGTCCTGGCCTGCGCCCCAGTTGGAGCGCATCTCAGCCAGAAGCGCGGTGCACTCGGAGTCCGTGGCGGGCACGACGTTCAGCATCTGCTCGCGCACAATGCGCTGCTGCACCAGGCGCTCAAAGGCGGCGCGGCGGTCGGCCTCGGTGAGTTGGGCGAGCGGGCGGTGATTTTCCAGAGCCTCAAAGCGCATCTCCGCGTCGAGTTCGCTCCACGTAACCAGCTTGTGGTTGACCACGGCGATGGTGCGGTCCACAACCTGCGCGCCGGCCAGGGCGGCAACCAGGAGCACCAGAGCAGCGACGGCGCTTCGGATTGTCAATCGGCGGATTGTCAGTCGGCGAATCATCATCCGTCTGCTCCTCAGAAGGTCTGCCCCAGGCTGAAGTAGAAGTTGAAGTGGTGCACCTCTTCCACGTTGGGCAAGGCGGTGCAGGTGCCGGTGACGCCCGAGCATGGATCCTTCACGGGAAACGTCGGCGGATTCAGGTTGTAGCCGAAGTCCACGCGCACCGGGCCCAGCGGCGTATGGTAGCGCACGCCCACTCCGACGGCCTGCGACATGTAGCTGAAGTCGCAGGTGGCCGTGAGGCTGAGGTCGCGGCAACTGGCCTGGTTGCGCTGGCTGAAGCGGTCCAGGTTCTTCCACATCTCGTTGGCGGTACCATAGGCGTTCCCAATGTCGTGGAAGAGCACGAAGCTCAGGTTGCCGTGCACCAGGGCGAGCGGCACCGGCGGCAGGCGCAGCTCAACATTGTTGACGAACATGGCGTTGCCGCCGAGCGGTGCGCCGGAGTCGGGATCTCGCGGACCGGCCTGATTGATGGCGAAGCCGCGGTGCGAGTTGGAGCCGCCGACGAAGAAGCGCTCCGGCAGCGGTACGTAGCCGCTGGCCTTGACCTCCGTGGGGCAGGCGCCCGTGGTCGTGGAAATGGAGGAGCAGGGCGTGCCGTATGGCATCTCCACGCCGATGCGGGTGGAGCGCGCCACCACCCAGTTGCGGCCCAGCTTGTAGTAGCTGGCGTTCTGGGCGAGGATGCGTCCGAAGTTGGCCTCGGAGCCGAAGTAGCCGCTGGCCACGCCCAGTTCAATGGTGTTGTAGGTACCCTTGGTGGACTCCAGCGGATTGTCTCGCGTGTCACGCACGACGATGAAGCTGGGCATGCCGACGCGCACCGGCTGCGAGTAGAACGGGATGAGGTCGGCGCTGAAGCCGGCCGGAAAGCTGTTCGGATCCACCTTGATGCGGCGGTAGGCGAAGCGGTAGAGCAGTTGCGTCGCCTTGCTGACTTTCTCCGTCAACTGCACCGAACCTTCCACGCGTTCACTGCTGTAGGTGTTCACGTCGCGCGTGTTGTCGTAAAGGCCGGTGAGGGCGAATTTCCAGTTGGGCAGGTCGAACCAGCGCGGCTGCTCAAAGGTCAGCGAGGCCCGCTTTTGCAGCAGTCCAAAGTGTGAGCGGAAGATCAACGACTGGTCGCGGCCACCCAGGTTGATGCGCGTGACGTCCAGGGTGACGCGCGGGCTGACGCCGGTTGCGCCCTGCGCCGAGCCGCCCTGCGAAACGTTCAGTCCTGTAGCCGCCTCGATGCCGCCGCCGTAGTTCACCGTCCAACGCTTGGCTTCCGTCAACTGCAGCAGCACGTCCTTGTGCGCCTCGTCGCCCTCGGGATTCTGGATGGCGGTCTGCACCTCGTTGAAGATGCCGAGGTCGTACAGGTTGCGCTGCGTCTGCAGGATGCGTTCCTGGCTGAGCGGCTGGCCGGGATGAATCATGATGGTGCGGTTCACGATGTGCTGCTTGGTGTGCACCACGCCATTCACCAGCACCTGGTTGACGAAGCTGGGCGGTCCCTCGTTGATCTCGAAGGTGACATCCATCAGCGTCTTGGCGTCGTCGGCGTAATGCGCTGTGGTTTCCACCTGTACACCGGCAAAGCCCAGGTTGAAGTAGTTGTTCAGCACCACCTCGCGGTCTTCGGCAATGGTGGCTTCGGCAAAGGGCTGGCCGGGACTGGTGTTGAGAATGCGGCGTATTTCCAACTGGCGCGCCGGCGCGGCGCCATGCAGGTTGAGCTGGCGCACCTTGACCAGCGGTCCCTCCTCAATGTGGAAGGTCACGCGCAGGCCGCCCTTCTCGCCGTAGTTGTCCTCCACCTGGCTGGTGACCTTGACCTGGGCATAGCCGTTGGCCTGGTAAAGATTGCGTATGGTCTGCGCATCGCCGGCCAAGGTGCTCTGGCTGTAACGTCCGCGCGGCTGCCTTGGCGAGCTGGCCTGCGTGGCAATGCGCTCCCGCAGGGTGGACAGCTCAAAGCGATGGTTCCCGGTGATGACCACGGCGCGCACGCGATGCTGGTGTCCGGCCTGCACCTGGTAGATGATGTGCTCGGCGTCATGCGCCGTGTCCTCTTCCTGCCGCACCTGCGCCGTGGAATCAAAGTATCCCCGCACCTGCAGATAGTCGCGCAGGTTGCGGCGCCCCTCGTTCAGCAAATCCTCGTCCACGGCATGCTCTTCGTAGACGGGGACCAGGTGACGCAGCTTGCGCGAGCTCAGTGCGACGCCCTCGGCGCGCACGTCCACCACGGGGCCGCGTTCAATCTGGAAGCTGTAATCCACCGTATTGGTCTCCGCGTGGAAGACCGGCACGCCGGCCGTGATCTGCGCGCGCAGGCGCTGCTGCTTTACATAACGGCGGCGCAGGCGCGTGACCGCACGCGGCAGCAAGTCGCCCTTCACGCGCTTCCCCGGAGCCATTCGGCAGATGGCGGCGGCCTCGTCATCCTTGAGTGCGGGATCTCCTGTCACCGACAGATGACCGACGTGCGCCGGCTCGCCGGCCGTGACCTGAAACTCGACATCCATCTGCTGCGTGTCCTCGTGGCGGTTGAGGCGGGCCTGCACCTCTGCCTTCCAGTAGCCGTGGTCGTGCATCAGGCGGAGGATGCGCCGCGAACTCTCATCGAGCTTGGCCTGGCTGAAGATGGCGCCCAGTTCCAGGCGTCCCATGTTGACCGCCTGCACGTCGCTGGGCCCGCCCTTGGGCAGTCCGCTGGCCGTGACGAGGCCGTTGAAGTAGTTGGGGCGGGTGCGGAATTCGAGGGCGAGCGCGCCGCCGGGAAGCACGGTGACGGCGGCCTCAATCTGTTCGAAGCGTCCGCCTTCATACAGCTGGCGCAGGCTCTCGCTCAGTGCCGGGCGGCTCAGCGGCTGGCCAGCCTTCAGTGTGATGCGGGCCAGCAGTTCGCCCTCGCGGACCCGGCCCACGCCCAGGACGCGGATGCTCTCAACCTTAAGGCCTTCGTACTGCCGGGCGCTGAGTCCAGGCAGCGCGGCATCTGAGATGGCGTCGGGGGAGATGGTGTCCTGGATGGCGTCGGCAGCCACCCTGGAAGTGGTGCCGGGCGTTGAGGAGGCAGCGGCATTCTGCGCACCACTCTGCGCAACCCCCGCGCCGATTAGGCCCGGCAGCAGGAGAGCCAGCACCGTCCCTTGCAGCGTCCACTTCAAGCCGGCCGCCTTTGCCTTCACTCGTGTCCCCGTGCCTGCCGTGAGAATTATGGATTCGAACTCACGCCATATTCTAAGGCTTTGCACCGCAAATCACTAACAGGAAAGCATTTCCGGCTGGTGATTTTATTGCCACGGCGCCTCACCAAGCTGGCCTCTCCGGCGGCCTTCCTGCTACATTGACGGCAGGTGTTTCACCCCCTTTGAAAGGTCCAAGGTTGCCCATGATGCAGTCCCCTGCTGCCGCCACCGCCGAGCCCGGCAAACTGTATCGCTGGCTGGTGCTCTTCTGGCTGAGTATCACCATGTTCGGCAACTACTACTTTTACGATGCGCTGGAGCCTTTGGCCGACGTGCTGCAAAAGCAGTTGCACTTCACCGACCAGAACATCGGCGCCCTCAACTCCTACTATTCCTACGCCGCCGTCTTTACGGTCGTCATCGGAGGAGTTCTGGTGGACCGCCTCGGGGTGCGGCGCGCGCTCTTGTTCTTTGGCTGCATCTGCCTGGCCGGCTCCATGCTCACGGCCTTCAGCCCGCGCTTTGTAATCATGGCCATCGGTCGCGGACTCTTCGGCATGGGCGCCGAGTCGCTCATCATCGCCATTACGGCCGCCGTGGCCAAGTGGTTCAAGGGAAAAGAGCTGAGCTTCGCTCTCGGCCTGAACCTGATGCTGGCACGCGGTGGCAGCTGGCTGGCGCAGAACTCGCCTTCATGGGCGCACGCGGCCTACAACAACTGGAGAGGTCCCTGGCTGGTCGGCGTCGGCTTCGTATGTCTATGCATCATCGGCCCCATTGCCTACTGGATCATGGAAGCCCGCGCCGAAAAGCATTACGCGCTGGGCAAGGCCGGCGAGTCCGACAAGATCGTCTTCCAGGATGTGAAGAACTTCGGCCTCAGCTACTGGTACCTGGTCGGACTCTGCGTCATCTTCTACTCGGCCATCTTCCCCTTTGAGACCTTTGCGGTGAAGTACTTCATGGATGCCCATGGCACCAGCCGCGAACTCGGCGGCTTCCTGCTCAGCGTGCTCACCTTCTTCACCATGTTCGGAACCCCCATCGTCGGGCTCTTCAGTGACAAAATGGGACGCCGCGCCACCATCATGTGCCTGGGCGTGTTGCTGCTGATTCCCGTCTTCCTGATGATGGGCTACACCCACATCTCGCTCTACGTTCCCATGGCGATGCTGGGCTTCGCCTTCACCTTTGTGCCGGCCATCATCTGGCCCTCGGTGGCCTACGTCGTCCCCAGCCGCACCCTCGGCACCGCCCTTGGACTGATGACCATGGTGCAGAACATCGGCATCGGCGGCACGAACTCCATCCTCGGCAAGGCCAACGATTTGGCCGGAGCCGGCGCGGCGCATCCCACCGGGTACCAGCCCATGCTCCAGATACTGACCTTCATGTCGCTGGTTGGAGTGGTGCTGGCCTTCCTGCTGCGGCAACGCGAGCTCGGCCCCAACGGGCACGGACTGGAGACAATCCGCGCCGGAGTGCACAACTAGGGCCGCGGCGCTGCTACAATCGGCCACAATGGAACACCCCGCGCACACTCCTCTGATGGTGCTCGTCGGCTTTATGGGCGCCGGCAAGACGACGATTGGCCGCCTGCTGGCGCAGCAGTTGCACTGCCCGTTCCACGACCTGGACGTGGAGATCGAGCGCGTGCACGGGCCCATCCCGAAGCTGTTTGAAAGCTATGGCGAAAGCGGATTCCGAGCCATCGAGCATCACACCGCGGATCAACTTCTGCCGCGCCTGCCGCGGCCGGCGGTGCTTTCGCTGGGCGGCGGAGCCTTCCTGCAACCGGCCAACCGCGAACTGATTCGTCAACACGGCGGCGTGACCATCTTCCTCGACGCGCCCTGGGAGGTGGTCTCCGCCCGGGTGCGCCACACAGGAGAGCATCGTCCGCTGGTGCGCGATCCCGTGGCGTTGCGCCGCCTCTTCGACCTTCGGCGGCCGATGTACATGGAAGCCGACCACACCTTCTCGAGCGCCGAGCACGACCCGGCAAATCTGCTGACCAGCTTGGTTCGGCTGGCCGAAGAGCTTGGCGCCCGCGACCGGCGCCGCGCTACACTTTAGCGGGGAAATGCCCCGGGGGTGCCCTTATGATGATTCGCCGCATCCAGTTTTGCCGCGCAATAGGACAAATGACGACCCGCCGCGTCCACATCGCCGCCGCCATCCTTCTACTGCTGGCGGCCACCTCCGCCACGGCCGAGAAGAACAAGTCGAGCAAGCAGGCGACGGTGGTGGACGAGGGCACCTTCGGCGTTTTCATGGCCGGGCAGCGGGTGGCCACCGAGACCTTTACCGTCAAGCAGTATCCTGATTCCAGCACGACAACCTCGAAGGTGCACAACGAGGGCGGTGCGCCCTTTGAGCAGACCAGCGAGTTGACGCTGCTGCCCGACAGCACTCTCTCCTACTACGAGTGGAAGCAGACGCTGCCGGTGAAATCCTCCAACACCGTGGAGCCCGGCGACCAGGTTCTGAAGTTGTACAGCGTCGGGCCGGACGGCAAGAGCACGGATCAGTCCTTCTTTCTCACCACGGCCACCTTCGTTCTGGACGACTACTTTTTTGTGACGCGCGAGGTTCTTCTGTGGCGCTACCTGGCCACCAGTTGCCAGCCGCGCGCCAAGAGCGAGGGATGTGATTGGGTCCGCCAGCGCGTGCCCGTCATCATTCCGCGCCAACGCTATTCCTCTCAGGTCTACATTGAGTTCAAGGGCTTTGAGGATTTGCCCTTCAACGGCCGGCCGCAGCGGTTGCGCCACTTCACCATGGAGACCGAAGGGCCCACCTGGCATCTGTGGCTGGACGATAAGCAGATGCTTGTGCGCGTCTCCATCCCCGACACCAACACTGAAGTTCTGCGCCAGCCGAAGTAAGCGGCGCGGCCTCAGCACGAGGAAATATTTTGTCCGTTGCTCCCCTGGCCGCTCCGGCCACCCTCCGCCCGCCACGCACACTTCTGAAGGTGGCGCTGCTGACCGCGGCCGCCGTCGTGGTGCATGGCTACCACGTGGGCGTGGAAGACCAGGACGTGTACCTGGCGGCGATCAAGAAGAGCCTCGATCCGGCGCTTTATTCCTTTAACAGCACTTTCTTTGCAGAGCAGATGAAGGCCGCGCTCTTCGTCCCGGCCGTGGCTGCCACGGCGCGCCTGCTGCACTCCGTGGAATGGGCGCTGCTGCTGTGGCAACTGCTCTCTCTGTTTGGAATTTTGTTGGGCTGCCGCAAGCTGGCGGAGTGGTGCTTTCCCGCCGAACGCGAGCGCTGGGCCGCCGTTCTGCCGGTGGCCGCACTGTTTACTCTTCCGCTGGCAGGCACCGCCCTGCTGCTGGTGGACCCCTACCTGAATCCGCGCCTGCCTGCGACGGCCGGCATTCTTCTGGCCCTTGCCGCGGCGCTCGATCGTCGCTGGCTTCGGGCCGCGTTGTGGATCGCCTTTGCCGCCGCCATGCATCCGCTGATGGCTATCTTCGGCCTCTCGCTCATGGTCTTCTGCTGCTGGCCGCAAGGGGTCTTCCCGCTGCGCGGCGCGGCCACGACGGTGCTGTTCATGCTGCCGCTGCGGCTGCTGCACACGCCGGGCGATGCCTGGAAGGAAGCGGTCCGCGCGCGGACGTACTGTTATCCCGCAAAATGGGAGTGGTACGAGTGGCTGGGGCTGGTGGCACCGCTCGTGCTGGTGTGGTGGTATGCGCGCCTGGCGGAGCGTGGAAACCTGCCCCGCGTCGCCCTGCTGGCGCGGCGGTTGCTGCTCTTCGGCATCTTTCAGTGCGCGGTGGCGCTGCTGATGACCCTGCCCGCGGCCACCGAGCAGCTCACGGCCTTCCAACCCATGCGCTGGCTGCACATCTTCTACTTCCTGTTCCTGATGATGAGCGGCGGGCTGGCCATGCACTTCCTGCTGCGCAACCGAAGTGCCTGGTGGATGCTGCTGGTAATACTGCCGCTGGCGGCGGGAATGTTCTTCGTTCAGCGCGACCTGTATTCCCATGGCGATCATCTTGAAGTGCCCGGCGCGCAGCCCCGCAATCCCTGGGCGCAGGCTTTTCTGTGGGTGCGGGAGAACACGCCGAAGTCGGCCATCTTCGCCATTCCGCCGGAGTACATGAGGCTGCCCGCCGAAGACGCTTACGGCTTCCGCGCGGTGGCCGAGCGCAGCCTGCTGGCGGAAAATCACAAGGATCCCGGCGAGGTCATGGTCTTTCCAGACTTGGCCGACGAGTGGCGCCGCCAGGTGCACGCGCAACGTGGGATGGAGAACTTCAGCGTGGATCAGTTTGCGGCCCTGCGGCAGGCCTATGGAGTCGGTTGGGTGGTGTTGCCGGCCACGGCGCATCCGCCGCTGGCCTGCCCGTACCGCAACTTCGCCGCGCAGGTCTGCCGCCTGGAGTAGCCGAGGCTACGGTGCGGGCTGCGCCGATGTATCAAAGACGTAGAGCGTGTGGTTCAGCACGGTCTTCAATGGATAGCGCAGCAGCCAGCGATAGGCCTCGTGGTTCTTCAGCAGTTGCCCGCTCAGGTGCGTGGCGCTGACGATGACGGTGCCCGTCGGATGGTCCGTCTCATGCAGCGCGGTGTAGCGAATTCCATAAAATGATGGGTCCACCTCGCCGACGTAGGCCAGATGAATCTCCTCGCCGGGATGCTGATCCTGATACTTACGCAACGCCACCAGGCCCTGTCCCCAGTCGGTGTTGCTGTCGCTCAGCAACTGCCAGGTGTTGGCCGGCCGCACGAGAACCGTGAAGTAGGAGAGATAGTCCGGAGCGTAGCGTGCGATATCGGCGGCCTGCGCCAGCACGAGCACGCTCAGCAGCACGGGAGTTATGGAGCGGCTCCAGCGGCCATCCCGCGCCCACTCAATGGCCGCGCCCGCGTACAAAAGAAGAAACGGATACAGCGGCAGAACATGGCGCACGCCGATGTTCACCGGAGCCTTCATGGCGAACAGCAGGTAGATGGCCGGCAGCAGGCTCATCAGCAGCAGTTCGCGGCCGCCGGCCACCTTGCGCCGCAGCACCGCATAAACTCCCACTGCTCCCAACAGAAGAATGATCACCGGCCACTTCAAGGCCATCGCCACCGGGAAATACCAGGCCAGCCCCTTGCTCGCATAGCTCCCCAGGAAGAAGCTGCGGTGCCCGCTCATGTCCTCGTGGATGCGCCATCCGAACCCGGTGAGCCACTCACAGGCCGGGATGTAAATCGAAATGGGCGTCTTGAGGGTCGGCATCTCATACTGCAGCAGCTTGGTGTAACCCTGAAAGTGCAGCGTGACCATCTGGTCGGCAAAGGTCACCTTGGAGACGTGGAAGAGAAAGCCCGCCCAAACCACCAGGCAGATGAGCAGAAGAATGGCGCCGATTCGCTTCCACTGCAGCCGGGAAGTGTGCAGCCGGAGTTCTCCCGGGGCCAGCACCAGCAGCAGCACCACCTGTACCAGCAGCAGCGGCGGACTGTTGTACTTGGAAAGCATCAGCAATCCCGACAGCAGTCCAAACAGCGTCACCTGCAACCATGTGGGATTGCGCCAGCAGCGCAACCACTGGAGAACCGACGCGAAGATGAACAGGCAGCCGATGCCATCGGTGTTCGCCGTGGAGAAGTGCGCAATCAGGTCAGGAGACAGAACCGCGAACAACAGAACAAAGTTGGCTGTCGTCTCCGAGAAGAGCTTGCGGGCGGTCGTCCACAGCAGCAGCAGCAGGATGACGCCCAGCGCAACTCCCACCGGGCGCGAACGGTAAAGCCACACATCCGGCCCGGGACTAACGAGCCGGACCTGGTTGTCGCTCATCCGGTAGTGCCAGTCCGTGTGCAGAAGGGGCAGTGCGAAGAGCATTCTCCCCAGCGGAGGATGGCCGCTCCACTGCTGAAATTCGCCGTAGCGCCAGGCCTCCAGGCCGGCCACAATGTGCTCCGGTTCGTCGTTTGTAAACGACTGCGTGGCGATAAACCACGCACATTGCGCCACAAAAAGCGCCAGCAGCAGGACGACAAGCACGCGGCTTGCAGGACGTACGTCTTTGGCAGTGGCGCTCATTTCGATGCGGGCTCGCTTCCCGGAGAGTGACAGGAGTGACATTGTCACCATAAAGGATGCCCGGCGCGGGCAGCAAGTGACCCCCTGTGGCCTCAATTCCGGTAAAATACTCAGGATGAGGACTTCCCTTCTATGGACGGCCATTCTGTTGAGCTCGCTGCCTCTTCCAGCGCAGAGCCCGGCGCGCCGCGTCAGCGCCGTCTGCCAGTTGACCACGGCCAGTATTGTGCCCTCCACCCGTGAGGTTGCACCGCCCGCACGGGAGTACGTGCTGCAGATCGCCAATCAATCCAACCACACGGTGAAGCTGCCCAGGCAGCCGGATTTCGGCTGGCGGGTGGAGATCCGGGAGAAGCGCGGCTGGAAGCTGCGCGCCGAAGGCGGTCCCAGCAATACGAGACTGGAACCAGTAGACGGGCACAAAAA
>CAVRDQ010000025.1:0-21612 GCA_963719655.1 uncultured Acidobacteriota bacterium
TGTTATGTACGTGTGCCTTTCGTTCAGTTACGTATTGCTCTGAAGACGACCTCGTGCATCGTCGGCGTCGCGTACGGCAGGTCGTAGATGCCGGCCAGCTTGCTGCGCACGTAGTTGGCGTTCATCACCGCGTCTTCCGTCGTCTGGCGCAGCCCGTCGGGACCGTTCGCCATGATGTAAGCCAGCGCCCGCACGTGCATCCCGAAGTTGCCGAAGAAGGCGCGCACGCGTCCCACCGACTGCGGACGGTCGTAATCCAGCCGCAACTTTCCATTGGCGTCTTCCACCACAATCGGCTTGGGTAAAAACGGTTCAAGATGCTTCTTGCAGGCCACCGGGCCGGAGCCCGGTCCGCCGCCGCCGTGTGGAGTGCTGAAGGTCTTGTGCAGGTTCAAGTGCATCACGTCCACGCCAAAGTCGCCCGGCCTTGCCTTGCCCACCAGGGCGTTCATGTTGGCGCCGTCCATGTACAGCAGCCCGCCCTTGGCGTGCAGAATCTCGGCAATCTTGCCAATCTGCGCGTCAAAAATTCCCAGCGTGTTCGGATTGGTCAGCATCAATCCGGCCACGTCCTCGTTCATCTGTGCTTCCAGGGCCGCCAGGTCCACCATCCCGCTCGGATCGCTCGGCAGGTTCTCCACCTCGTAGCCCACCATCGCCGCCGTCGCGGGATTCGTCCCGTGCGCAGAATCCGGAATCAGAATCTTCTTGCGCGCGTTTCCCTTCGATTCCAGATACGCGCGAATCAGCAGGATGCCCGTCAGCTCGCCATGCGCTCCGGCCGCCGGTTGCAGGGTAATGGCGTCCATGCCGCAGATTTCGATCAGCTGATCGGCCAAGGTCTTCATCACCCGCAGTACGCCCTGTGCCGCCGCCTCCGGCTGGTAGGGATGCGCTCCGGCCAGTCCGTCCAGCCGCGCAACGACTTCATTCACCCGCGGGTTGTACTTCATCGTGCAGCTTCCCAGCGGATACATGCCGTGGTCCACCGCGTAATTCCATGTCGAAAGCCGAGTGAAGTGGCGGACAATCTCAATCTCGCTCACCTCGGGCAACGCCGCCGCCTCGGTTCTCAAGGTCGAGCCCAATTCCTTTGCCGCATCCACGGCAGGCACATCCAACTGCCGCAGGCGATACGCCTTCTTGCCCGGCGAGGAGTGCTCAAAGATCAGCCCTTCGTTCTGCGACGGGTGCGAAGATACCTTCTTGATGTTTTTATCGTTCATCGCGCCACCTCCTCGGCCGCCGCATCCAAAGCCGCCTTCGGTGTCAGCTCCGTGGCGCACCACAAACTGGCCTCGCCCAGCTCCGGATAGTATTTCTTCAGCGGCAGCCCGCCGATGATGTTGTGCTCGTCCAGCAGCCGTTTGCGGATCGCCTCGGCGTCGCCTTTCGTCTGCACCACGAATTCGTTGAAGCGCGGCGCGCCCTCAAACAGTAGCTTGCTTTTCGCTCCCAGCGCCTTGCGCGCGTAGGCGGCCTTTGCCAGGTTCTGTTCGGCCAGCTCGCGCAGCCCATTCTTGCCGTACACATCCATGTAGATGTTCACCATCAGTGCCACCAGCGCCTGGTTGGTGCAGATGTTCGACGTCGCCTTCTCGCGGCGGATGTGCTGCTCGCGCGTGCTCAGCGTCAACACGAAGCCGCGCTTGCCGTTGCGGTCCGTCGTCTGGCCCGCCAGGCGTCCCGGAATCTGCCGGATGAACTTCTCCCGGGTGGCGATGACGCCCGCGTACGGACCGCCATAGCTCAGCGGCACGCCAAAGCTCTGCGCCTCCATGGATACGATGTCGGCCTCCACCGGCGGCTTCACAATGCCCAGCGACAACGCTTCCGCAATGGATACCACCAGCAGCGCGCCCTTCGCGTGCACCACATCGGCAATGGCCGCCACATCTTCAATCGTTCCGAAGAAGTTCGGCGACTGAATCAGCACGCAGGCCGTCTGCGGCGTGACGGCCCGGTCCAGCGCCTCCAAATCCACGCGGCCGTTCTCGGTAAAGCCCACCTCGCTCAGCGGCAGCCCCTGGTATTTGGCGTAAGTGGCAATCACCTCGCGATACTCCGGATGCGTGGTGCGCGCCAGAATGGCCTCGCCGCGCCCCGTAAGGCGCATGGCCATCATCACCGCTTCGGCCGCGCCCGTGGAACCGTCATACAGGCTGGCGTTGGCCACTTCCATGCCGGTCAGCTCGCAGATCATCGTCTGGAATTCGAAGATGGCCTGCAGCGTGCCCTGCGCAATCTCCGGCTGGTAGGGCGTGTAGGCCGTAAACCACTCGCCGCGGGAGATCAGCGAATCAATCACCAGCGGGCGATAGTGGTTGTAGGCTCCGGCGCCCAGCAGAATGCTTGCGCCGTTGCTGTTCTCCGCCGCGCGTTCGCGGAACCAGTCCACGATTTCGCTCTCGGCCATCTGCGGTGGAATTGCCAAATCGCGTGTAAGGCGGAACTCGGCCGGAATGGGGGCGAACAACTCGTCCACATTCGCCACGCCGATCTCGCCAAGCATAAGCTCGCGCTCGGCTGTAGATTTCGGGAGATAGCGCATGATCTTCTTCCTGGATTGCGTCTTAGGGTTGCGTTTTACGGTTGCGTAATACCGGGTGCGTATTCGTAAGAGCATGGGCCGCTCGGCCCGGATGAGCCGGCGGACGTGATAACTGCGTCTGGCGCCGGCCGTGCGTACCCGGGTCGGCCAAAGCTGGCCGGAGCCCGGACAATGAACCTGGCCCTACTGCTCTTCGGCGACGAACTTTTCGTAGTCTTCGGCCGTCAGCAGTGCCGCGACCTCCGAAGGGTTCGCCAGCGTCACCTTCACCATCCACGACGCGTGCGGCTCGCTGTTCACCTTCTCCGGCGAGGTTGCCAGCGCTTCGTTGATGGCCGTCACCGTGCCCGTCACCGGAGCGTAAAGGTCGCTGACGGCCTTCACCGACTCCACGGTGCCAAAGGTCTTGCCGGCCTCAAGCTGGGAGCCCACCTTGGGCAGTTCCACAAACACAATGTCGCCCAGCGAGTTTTGCGCGTAGTCCGTGATGCCGATCGTGCCCGTCGTGCCATCCACGGCAAGCCATTCGTGTTCCTTGGTGTATTTAAATTCCGGCGGGTAGGCCATGATGATCTCCCTCAACTTCGCTTGTCACCGGATCGCTCCGGCGCCTTGAAAATTGTAATCTACTCGGCCGCCTTGGCGGGGCGCGGACGCTTGTAAAACGGAATCGCCACCACCTTGCATGCCACCGCCTGGCCGCGCACTTCCACCGCCAGTGCGGTGCCTTCAGCGCTGAGCAGCGGAGGCACATACGCCAGCGCAATGTTCTTCTTCAGGAAGGGCGCCGGCGAACCGCTGGTCACCACGCCAACCGGCGCGCCCTGCGTATCCAGAACCGGGTAGCCATCGCGCGGAATCCCCCTGCCGGTGGCTTCCAGGCCCACCAGGATGCGCTCCAGGCCCTTGCCTTTTTGGTCTGCCAGCGCCTTCTGGCCGGTGAACTCTTCCTTGTCCATCTTCACAAAGCGGTCCAGCCGGGCTTCCCACGGCGTGATCGTATCTGAAATCTCATGCCCGTACAGTGACAGCGCGCCCTCCAGCCGCAGAGTGTTGCGCGCGCCCAGTCCGCAGGGCAGCACGCCAAACTCTTCGCCCGCCTCGAGCAGCGCATCCCAAACCCGTTCGCTGGTGGCTACGTCACTGGGGATATAAATCTCAAAGCCATCCTCGGCTGTGTATCCCGTGCGCGCAATCAGCGTGTTGGGCAGCCCGCATACCGTTCCGTGGGTAAACCAGTAGAACTTCACCTTGGTCAGGTCCGCGTCGGTCAGCTTTTGCAGGGTGCGCCAGCCATTCGGCCCCTGGATGGCGATCTGCGTGTAATTGTCGCTCAGCTCTTCCACCACGCAGTCGAATCCCTTGGCCGCCTCGCGAACCCAGTTGTAGTCCTTTTCGCGCGTGCCGGCGTTGATCACCAGCAGGTAGTCTTCCTCGCCCAGCCGGTGCACAATCACGTCATCCACAAAGGTGCCGTTGTCGTAAAGCAGCGCCGAATACTGTGCCTGCCCGATGGCCAGCTTCGACGCATCGTTGAAGGTCATGTGCTGCACGGCGCCCAGAGCCTGCGGCCCGTGCAGGCGAATGTCACCCATGTGGCTTACGTCGAACAGTCCCACGCTCGAGCGCACGGCCATGTGCTCGGCAATCAACCCGCCCGTCTTGCGCTGGGCGTTGGCAGGGTATTCCACCGGCATATCCCACCCGGCAAAGTCCACCATCCGGGCTCCCAGGCGGCGGTGCGCGGCGTTTAACGCGGTCTTGCGAACGGGGGCGGAACTTTCGGCGTTGGACAAGATGGAAACCTCGGGGAAGGGAAGTCTTGCGGCCCCAGAAGAGGCCGCCGGAACACTCGAAAATATCACGTTGTCCGCGGCGCAGGCAACGCTCGCAAAAACGCCAGCAGGCCGTGGAGCCCGCTGGCGCCGAATCTACGCAACCGCTAAAAGTGGTACGCCACCTGCATGGTCAGCGCCCGCGGCGTTACAAAATGCGTGCCGCTAAAGGTGGAGAGGAAGTTATACAGCGCCACCTTGTTCGTGATGTTCACGGCCGTCAGTGTGGCCGACCACCGCTTCGACGTCTTGGACTGGAACAGGTTGTCGTCGCCCAGCGAGAGGTCGAACAGGTTGCGCGGCGCAATGCGTGGCGGATTCTTGTCGTCGTTCTCCGTTCCCGGTGCCGGAATCTTCACTCGCGTTGAGCCGTACTCCGAAGGCGCGCATGTGGTCAGCGGAGCGTTCAGCGTCGGATACTGTGTGCCGCAGTACAAGCCCGCCTGCATCTGCTGATCCGCACTCAGTCCGGTCAGGTTGACGGGCGTCGTGGAATCCGTGGCATAGGGCACTGAGCCCGCCACCAGCCCGCTGTCGTAGCGCCAGTTAAAGCCCACCCACGGACCCATCTTCCACGGCTGATATTGCAGGTGCGTCGTCTGGTTGAATTTTTCGTCGTGATCAATACGGAAGGGCTGTCCGTTCTGCCCCACGGTGGTTCCCAGTCCGCTCGTCTGCGGCGGGAAGAAGCGTGCCGCCACGCTGCTGAACACCACCAGCGCGCTGAAGCCATGATGCTCCGGAACGCTCACCCGCGCCGCATAGCCCGGAATCTTCGAGTTGTGCCAGCCGATGGGGAAGGTGATGGGCGTCGCGCCCAGCACGCTGAAGTCATACGCCGTGTGCGTGTACTTCCACACGTAGTCTCCGCTGAACACCGCCCAGCGCCCGAAGGCCTGCTGCAGTCCGGCGTGGAACTCATTGCGATAGCCCGGCGTGTTTGGCGCCTGCACGCAGGGAATCAAGGCCGCGATGACCGCGTAGTTGCAGCCTTCGCTGGCCAGCACCAGGTTCTCGTTAAAGGGCGACTCCATGGTGCGTGCGTAGGAGATGCGGAAGACCGTGCCGCTGGGCTTGATGTTGTAACTGATGCCCAGCCGCGGCTCCGCCTGGCTGGCCACCACCAGTCCGTTGTACAGGTCTCCGCGGATGCCCAGGTTGAAGGCCCAGTTGCCCTTGGTGATGGCGTCCTGCACATACAACGCCGTCTCCTTCACATCCGTGTGCCCGTGGAAGTGATACAGGTTCCCGCCGCGCGTCAGGTCGTAGGGCAGCAGCGTCGTGCATGGCGCGCCCACGGCCACTCCGCCCACAAAACACGGATCGCCATTGCCTTCCGTCAGTCCGGGCAGCAGCGTCGGGTCCACAATGCCGAGTTGGAAGTTCTCGGTCAAAAACGTCTGCTGATAGGTCACGCCCATCTTGATGTTGTGGATGCCCCTGGCGTGGGTCACATCCGCACGGATGCCGGTGTTGGTCAGCGTGCGCTGCTGTGAGATGGTCTCCTGCTGCAGATCGCTGGGGCCAAGGTCGGCAAAGGGATTGCCGCTGGGGTAGTAGTTGTATCCGTCGTGCCGGACATATGCTCCCACGGTCATCACCGTCGTGTTGTTCAGCAGCCGCGTCCACACCGGAGCGATGTTGAAGGTCACAATCTTCGAGCGCTGATCGGTCGGGCCGACCTTGTTTCCGTCAGGATCAAGCCCGCCGTTGTTGACCACCACGCCATTCCACGGCGTCGCCAGCTCTCCGTCATAGGAGTTCGGCGTCTGGAACCAGGAGCGCGAAAGGCCGGTGTTCAGCCGCAGGCTGTCCTTGTTCGTCAACTGGTAGTCCACGCGGTCGAACAGGTTCTGCTCGTTGCCCTTGTCGTGCATCACCTGGAACTCGGGCGCGTCCAGGAAGCGTCCACTGTTCAGTCCGCTGGCGGCCGTAAAGTTTCCCCAACGCTTGCCGCCGTAAGCGATATCAAAGCCCAGGTTCGCCGAGCCGAACGAGCCATAGCTGGCGTTCACGCTGCCGCGCGGGCTGGTCACGCCCTGTCCGCTGCGCGTCGTGGCCACAATCACCAGGCTGGTCTTGCCGCCGTACTCCGCCGGTGGCGCGCCCGGAATGACTTCCAGCGACTCCAGCGAGTCCACAGGAATCTGGTTGCTGAAGATCTTGCTCTGCTGGTCGGTAATCGGCTGCCCATCCACGCTGAAGCTGTTGCTGGCGTGGTCGCCCATGCCGTGGAAGAGTCCGTTGCTGTCGGCCGCCACGCCCGGTGACGCCAGGGTCACCAGCGAGCTTACGCTCGACGACTGGCTCTCCAGCGGCAGCTTCTCAAACAGTTGGCGATCCACGTCGGTGTGGCCCGTGGGGACGTTCTCCACCAGGTCCGCCCCGGCTTCCACCGTCACCGTCTGGTCGCTAGCCGCCACCTGCAAGGTGAAATTGATCACGTTCCCCAGCGCGGAGCGCACTTCCACGTCCTTTGCCACGGGGCCGAAGCCTTTTGCCGTCACCGTCACGTGGTAGTTGTTGTTGGGCAGGTTGTCGAATGCAAAGTGTCCCGCGCCATCGGTCTTCACCGTCCGGTCCAGCCCGCTTACCGGGTTGTGAATGCGCACCGTCGCGCCGGGAACGACCGCGCCCGTCGAATCCGCCACCGTGCCGCTGCAGGCCGCTCCCACGGATGCGGGATTGGCGGCGAAGGCCGTGGCGACAGTCAGCGTGGCAACAGTCAGAATGATGAGCAGCAAAAGGGCCTGCATACGATGCAGGTTCAGGGTAAACATCAGGAAAAATCCTCCACGAAACTTCGTCTGAATAGGTCAGCGTGCGGGCCGTAGCAAATCGCAGCGGCCACCGGGAAACGCAAGACTCAGGCGGCGGGAGGGGGGCGGATAAACGGGGTGGCAATCGTCTGCTGCGCCAGCGACTGGCTGGCAGGAGCCAGCAGCAGAATGGCGCATTCCACCAGGACGGGGGCCTGGCAAATGCTTACCTGTTGTGCCGGAGCGTGTCCGGCCAGACACAGTGAGCAGTTTGTCTCTGTGCCGTTGGCGCGGCTGTGATCCAGTCCGTCAGCGTGCCAGTGCGCCGTCTGGGCGACCCCGGCAAGCAGCATCAGCAGCACCACTAGAATGGCGCCATGCTGCCGCCAGCGGGCGTGGACGAATTGGATTTTGTGTTTCATCACCATGAGGTAGAGCTTGACTTCCAGCCTATGGCAGGTGGATTCCAATGTCAAACCACCCGCCCCTACCCATGTACCCCAATCAGCAGTTGCATGAACCTTCCCGGGCGCGATACCCTTCGCCCATGCCTGCCCGTTTCCATTGCGCCGTTTGTGATGCCGTGGAGGAGCGCTGCGCCTGCGAGAAGTATTGCTACATCTGCCAGGGGGAGAACGAAATCCGCCTTATTGCGGATGGCCTCTACTACTGCCTGGAGTGCCGCGAAGCCTGTGACTACGAACCCGAGCCCAAGAACGTCGCCCACGAATAATCCACGCTGGCTGCCTCTGCGCGCCCTCGTGGCCGTCATCGTGTTGCCCGGCAACGTCGGCGGGGTCATTCCCTGGTTTCTCGTGGATCATCCCATCCATCTGTTACAGGGAGCGCCACTGCTGGCCGCCCTCACGGCGCTCGCCCTCGGCCTTGCCATCGTCACCCGCTGTGTATTGGATTTCGCCCTTCGTGGCCGCGGCACCCTCGCCCCGGTGGATCCGCCGAAGAAGCTGGTCGTCTCGGGGCTTTACCGATACTCCCGCAATCCCATGTACGTCGGCGTGCTGCTGATTCTTCTCTCCGAAGCGGCGCTCTGCCGCTCGCGCGCGCTGCTCATCTACTCGGCCATCGTCACCGCCATCTTCAACCTTTGGACGGTCTTCTACGAGGAGCCGCGCCTGCGTAAATCCTTTGGCTCTGAGTATGAGGATTACTGCCGGCGCATCGGGCGCTGGTGGACCCTTCCGCGCTGACCTTCCCCGCCAGCCGGCCTGATCTCTCCGCAAACAAATGCCTTCCCGCAAGAAAAGAACCGCAGGCTCGCGGCCCGCGGCTCATGCACAACGCAATGGATTTAGAAGTTAAACGCCAGCCCGGCGCGGATGAAGCGCGAACCCTGCACCAGGTACACCGTGCTGCCGTCGGCGCTCAGCACCGGACGATATCCCTGCGCCAGCAGGTTGCGCACGTCCACCAGCGCCTCCAGTCCATTGGGCAAAAAGTGCATGGGCGGAATCGGCTGGCGAATGAAGAAGCTCAAATAAGGATCGGTCTCTCCGGCCGAGGCGTTGAACATGTCCACCGGCGTCAACGCCGTGCCGCTCAGCCAGCGATAGCTGGCAATCACCGTCGTCTTCGTCGGCTTCACCGTGCCCGTCATCTTGGCCGCCGCCGAGTGGCGATTCACCGTCTCCAGCCCGGTAGAGGTCTGGCTCACCTGCACCAGGCTCTCCGGAGCCGTCAGCACGCCGCCGTAGGCGTAATCCACCGTGCCTTCCAGTCCGCGCACCACCGGGTGGGAGTACACGGCCCGCACTCCCTGCGTGTGCATGTTGCCGCCGTTGTAGGTAAAGATTCCGCTGAAGGGATCGCCGACCAGGAAGTTCGTGTCCGCCGTAACGTAGCCCGAGCCGGTCAGCGCCGCGTTGTGTACCATGTCGCTGTACACGGCCACCTGCATCTTGCTCTGGCCAAAGCGCTGGGAGAGGGATACCTCCTGGTGCACGTCGCGCTCGATGCGCTGGCCCAGTCCGGTCATCGTCACCATCGGGTTGCTCTCGCTCAAATCCGCCGGAGCCGTGTCATACCCCTTGGCCGCCCGCAGACTGGGCTGGCTGGTGGCATAGCGATATTGCATCGCGGTGTTGCCCGTTGGGTGCAGGTTCAGGGCCGCAAACGGACGCACGCTGGTGGCGCGTTCGCGGTATTGCAGCACCTGCGCCTCGCCGCCGTAGTCCAAGCCCAGCTTTTCGCCGAAGGCCATCGAGTTGGCCACCGAAAGCGCCAGTGCCTGGATCGCCGGCTGGTCCGGGTCGAGTCCGGCAAAGTGCTTGGCGCTGATGGCAATCTCCGGGAAGCTCCCGTCCGGCATCTCGCGCGAGTAGGCGGCGCGCAGCACGGCGTTGGGATTGGTCATATTGCTGACCATGCCGCCGTTCAACGACCAGCGCTCCGGCACGTCGTGCTTGGTAAAGATGGACTGTTCCACCTGGAAGTTCGCGCTTGAGCTCGTCGTCGAATCGCCATCCGTGCTGGAGAGGAAGCTGACGCGGGCCTTCAAGATGCCCTCGTCGCCATCTGACTCGCGCTGCACCACCACCAGTGGCTGGTCGCCGACGAGCCGAAGAATGGGACGGTTGGCCATCGAGCGCAGCGCCCAGCGCCAGTCGTCGTCGGCCTCGGCCGAGTTGCGGTGGTGCGGCACCATCTGGATGGCTTCAAAAAGAGTATTCATCGTCAGGTTCAGCAGCAGGTTGGCACCTGGCTGGACTCTTACGCGCTCGCGAATGGTGGGCAGAAAGCTGGTGGCCGTCACCCGCACCGTGTAGATGCCCGGCAGCAATCCTGCCACCGAGAAGCTTCCCCTGGCGTCGGTCACCACCAACTTCACCTGGTCGGCGGAGTTGGCAAGCACCTCCACCACGGCGCCCAACTGCGGCACTCCGGCCGTATTGCGTACCGTGCCGCGAATGGCGCCGGGGCTGATGGCAGCGCTCGCCGCCAGGCTGCACATCAGCGCCATGGTCAGGATTCCAAGCTTGCGTGTCATCTTGTGCGTCATACGTCCTCCAAACGGTTCAGCGCCCGCCGCGGATACCGGCGGGCCGGAATGCTTGGTTGAACAAGGGGCCCATCCGGAGGCCGTCCACCATGGCGGCCTCCCGGAGTGCTGACGAACTGCAATTCTACTCTATTCGACCTGACTATTCGACCTGGAAACGGGCCGACGGACTGATCGTCTGCTTGGTCACGTCGTCGTTGACCGTGATCTTCAGGCTGTACAGTCCCGGCTCCAGGTTGGTGAGCGGCATGGACTTCTGGATCGTGATCTGGTCGCCGGTGTTGCCGTAAACCGCGCTCAACTCATCCACGTGCAGCACGCTCTTGTTGGTCTGGATGTTGACGATGTCGTAGCTGATGCTGCCTTTCGTCTTGTGCAGCTGCGGATCCTGCTGCAAGTTGTACACCTGCAAAAAGATGTTCAGCTTCTGGTCGCGGTGGAAGCTGGCCGGCTTGCCATCGCTCGGTTCCACCCTGGGGCGCACCTTCAGGTCGCCCAGGATGAAGTTGCCGGCGCCCACGGTCTTGGCCGGAACGCGTTCCAGCAGGTCGGCCAGAATCAGCGTCGAGCTGGCGAGCTTTTCGTCGTCGTACTCCGGCACCCTTATGGAGCGCGTATAGGTTCCCACGCGGTCGCCGTTGACGTCCTTCACCGCCACGTCAATCTTGTACATGCCGGACTTCAGCGGCAGCGCCCTCCAGTACAGCTGCGAGGTCTGCAGAGCTTTTTCCAGCAGTTCGTTCGGCTCGTCCACGCCCACGGTGTCTTCAAAGGTGGCGGCCACGCGGCCGGTCAGGGTGGTCACCCTGCCAAAGATGTTGACCGACGCGCGCTGGATGCCTTCCTTCTGCAGGAAGGTCATGTCCTTCACCTTCATCTGGATGGTGATCGGCACGAGCGCCGTGTCGGAGGTCACCTTGATGAAGTCCACCCGCAGGTCGAAGGGCATCAGTTTGTAGCGGATCTTCGTGTTGACCTTCTCTTCCAGGTCCTTGAATTTGACCGGCGGCGGACTGGTCAACTTGGCGTAGCGTTCCAGTGCGTCAAACTGCTTGCTGCCGCCGTTGCCGTATACGTCGGAGCCGCCCGGCGTGCCCATCATGCGGTTGCCGCGGTTGCCGCGTCCCATCTCTTCCATCGTGGTCGGTCCGCCGCCCGGGGTGTGCAGCAGCGCGTCCTTCTCGTTCGGATCGAGTGCGATGTGGTAGTCGTTGCACTGGCAGCTGTCCACAAACTCGATGATGATTTCGTTGCCGATGCCTTCCAGGTAGCGGTAGCGCCAGCGTTCAAACGGGAAGGTCGTGGTCTGCCCGCCGCCCTCTTTGGCGTCGCGCTGATAGCTGCCGCCGGAGGCGTGCGATTCGATCTCGTCGGGCGCGCCCCACACAATGTAGATGCGTCCGCGGTCCGTTCTCCAGCCCGGGATGCCGGCGGCGTAATGCTCGTTGGCATATTGGATGCGGCGATAGTGCTCTTCGCGGAACTCGTTCTCCGGAGTGTCCGGCGTGGGATCGCGCCGCAGCCAGAACTGCTCGATGAACTGGTCGCGTTCCTCGTCCGTCGCCAGCAGCTTGAAGGCCGCTTCTTCCTCGTTGCTGATGATGTAGGTCACGTCCTGGTTCAGCCAGTTCTGGTACGTCTTGCCGACTTCTTTCTTGAAGTTTCTCAGCCGCTCTTTCTTTTCCTCCGGGGTCAGTTCCTTCGGAGCCTCGGGCGCGGACTTCTTTGCCTTTTTCAGATCCTTCAGCGAGGTGCCTTCGTCCCTGGCGGCCGGCTGGTTCTGGGCGGGCTCGTCATTGGCGGGCGGGTTCTGGGCGGCGGCAATGCCGGCCACAAGGACCGTGGAAAAGAGGGCGACCAGCAGGCTGCGCAACACATTCGACCGCATGAAAAAGGGCTCCTGAAAAGCTATCTGAGGACTGCTGCGATTGTATGGTTTCGCCCCCGGCAAGGCAACCCACCGCCTGCATGCCTCGGACTCCGCAATCCACCTCCGGCAATCCGGAATATCTCCCCCGTGCTCTTGCTGGCTCCCACCCGCCCGCCCTTCCCGCTCCACGGGTTACAATCATCCCTGACAGATAGTTTGAAGACGGAAAGTTTTTGTCCAACGGCGGAACTTCCTCCCCCCGGCAGCCGTATGGGATAAGACAGGAGGGACGCGACGGCAAACGGCAGACACTGCCTTTGCCCGGGTTCGCCCTCATCAGCCCTTGCCGCCAGCCGCGGGCATGAACAGAGGACTCATGAAGACTTGGAAAAAGGTTTGTTTGATCGTCGCCGGTCTGGTGCTGATTGGTGCCATCGTCGGCGTCAGCTACTACAAGAGCCATGAAGGCATCGTCGAAGTGCAGACCGGCAAGGCCTCCCGCCAGGAACTGGCCTCGGTGGTCACCGCCAGTGGTGAAATTCGCCCCAAGACCTTTGTCAACGTCGGCGCCAACGCCATGGGCAAGATCATCAAGCTCTACGTCAAGGAAGGCGACAAGGTCGTCAAGGGCCAGATGCTCGCCCAGTTGGAGAACATCCAGGCCGGAGCCGACGTCAATGCCACCCAGGCCTCGCTGACCGCTGCCGAAGCTGATTACACCGCCGGCCTGGAGACCTTGAACACCAACGTCGCCGATCTCGACCGCGCCAAGGCCGATCTGGAGCAGAAGCAGTTCGACTGGAAGCGCAGCGAGGGGCTCTACAACGACCAGCTCATCGCGAAAAAGGATTTCGACGCCGCCAAGAACGCCTACGAGGCTGCCGTCAGCGGCGTGGCCCAGGCCAAGACGCGCATTGCCCAGTCCCGCGCCCAGGCCGAGGCCTTCAAGCGCCGCATCGCCGTGCAGAAGGCCAACCTCGTGCACTTCAGTGACGTGCTCAGCAAGACCGAGTACCGCGCGCCCTTCGACGGAGTGGTCACCAACCTTCCCGTCCGCGAGGGTGAGACGGTCGTCATGGGCATCCAGAACGCGCCGGGCTCCACGCTGATGACCCTGGCCGACACCTCGGTCATCACCGCCGAAGTCAAGGTGGATGAAACCGACATCGTCAACGTTCACATCGGCCAGCCCGCCGAGGTCAGCATTGACGCCATCCCCAAGAAAAAGTTCAAGGGCACGGTCACCGAGATCGGCAACAACGCGCTGCTGCGCTCCACCGGCGTCGCCACCTCGCAGAGCACCGGCAGCACCCAGGAGGCGAAGGACTTCAAGGTGGTCGTCACCCTCACCGAGGTCCCCGAAGGCCTGCGTCCCGGCCTCTCCGCTACCGCCAAGGTCACCACGGCCAGCAAGCAGAACGTCCTCAGCATCCCCATCCAGGCGCTCACCATTCGCCAGAAGGGTGACCTGGTGCCCAAGAAGAAGGGCAAGGACAAGGACTCCGTGAAGGCCGCTGAAAAGCCCGAAGAAGTGAAGGCCGCCAAGGAAGAAGTGCAGGGTGTCTTCGTCATCCGCAACGGCAAGGCCCAGTTCGTCACCGTGCAGACCGGCATCACCGGCACCACGGATATCGAAGTGCTCGACGGCCTGAAGGAAGGCGATGAGATTGTGACCGGCAGCTACAAGGTGCTGCGCACCCTGAAGCCCGATACGACGGTCAAGATCAACAACGCCGAGCCGAAGAAGGAAGAAGAAAAGAGCTAGCCGCCGGCCCTTTGCGGGGCCCAGCCAGAAAAGTTTTGGGAGACAGCACACGCATGGCAACCGAAGCGCAATCCGTGGGAACCAAGCTGCAGCCGCCGCCGCCCGACTGCGTCATCTGCACCGAGGATCTGTGGAAGACCTACGACATGGGCAGCGAGCAGCAGGTCAACGCGCTCAGCGGCGTCAACATTGAAATCCGCCGCAATGAGTACGTGGCCATCATGGGCCCCTCGGGCAGCGGCAAAAGCACCCTGATGAACCTGATCGGATGCCTCGACTCGCCCACCAAGGGCATCTACTGGCTCAACGGCCAGCTGGTCAGCGAACTTGACGACGACGAACTCGCCCGCATCCGCAACAAGGAGATCGGCTTCGTCTTTCAGACCTTCAACCTGCTGGCCCGCGCCACGGCTCTGCATAACGTCGAGCTGCCGCTCATCTACGCCGGCATCCCGGCCGCCGAGCGCCTGGAACGCGCCCGCCAGACGCTCATCAGCGTCGGCATGGGCGAGCGCATGAGCCACAAGCCCAACGAACTCAGCGGCGGTCAGCGCCAGCGCGTCGCCATCGCCCGCGCCCTGGTCAACCGGCCCAGCATCATCCTGGCCGACGAGCCCACCGGCAACCTGGACACCAAGACCGGCAACGAAATCATGGCGCTCTTCGACGAGCTTCAGGACAAGGGCAACACCATCGTCCTTGTCACCCACGAGCACGATATCGCCGAGTTCGCTCACCGCATCATCCACATCCGCGACGGCAAAGTCGCCGGAGACGAAAAGACGGCGCGAGCGAAGAGCTAGGCTTCAACGTTTCAGAGGTTTCAAAGTTTCAGAGGTTTCGGAGGTTTCGGAAGTTTCGGAGGTTTCAAGGTTTCAAAGTTTCAAGGTTTCAGAGGTTTCAAAGCTTCAGAGGTTCAAAGCTTCCGTGCAGCGGGGAATTTCCTCGCTGCATTGTTTTTTGCTTTTGAAGTGTCATCCTGAGCGGAGCGCAGCGGAGTCGAAGGACCCCTATTCAACCCATCATGCCGATTCCTAATCAAGGTCACCTAACGAAGGTGGCGTAGTTGGTCTAGCGGGTGCCCCATCCTAGCCGTAGTTGCCAGGGTGGGGCAGTTGCCCGTGTTCTTGCCTTTAACCTCCGAAACCTCCGAAACTTCCGCAACCTCCGCAACCTCCGAAACCTCCGAAACCTCCACAACCTCCGAAACTTCCGAAACCTCCGCAACCTCCCGTCCTTGAAACCTTGAAACTTTGAAACCTTGAAACTTTGTATTCGCAAAGTGCTACGCTTTCCACTGTGAACCTCTTCTCCAATCCGCAGGACCCTGCCACCGACCGCACTCGCCCCCTGGCCGACCGTATGCGCCCGCGCGATCTTGACGAGTTCGTCGGCCAGGAGCACATCCTCGCGCCCGGCAAGGCCCTGCGCGTGCAAATTGAGCGCGATGACATTGGCAGCATCCTCTTCTGGGGACCTCCCGGTGTCGGCAAAACCACTCTCGCCAAAATCATCGCCCGCCGCACCAAGGCCGAGTTCGTCGAGTTCTCCGCCGTCATGGCCGGCATAAAAGAGATCAAGCAGGTCATGACCGAGGCCGAGCGCGCCCGCGACTACGGCACCCGCACCATCGTCTTCATTGATGAGATTCACCGCTTCAACCGCGCCCAGCAGGATGCCTTCCTGCCTCACGTCGAGCGCGGCAACATCCGCCTGATCGGCGCCACCACGGAGAACCCTTCGTTTGAGGTCAACTCCGCGCTGCTCTCGCGCTCCAGGGTCTACACGCTCAATCCGCTCACCGAGGAGCAGATCGTTGCGCTGCTGGAGCGCGCGCTTTCTGACGTTGAGCGCGGCCTCGGCCCCCTGCATCTCACCGCCGAGCCCGCAGCCCTTGCGCGCATCGCCGCCTACTCCAGCGGAGACGCCCGCTCCGCCTACAACGTGCTGGAAATTGCTAGTCAGTTAGCAGGGGAAAATGCTGCTGGCGAAACTAGTTCAGTCATCACCGTCGCCCAGGTCGAAGACGCTCTGCAGCGCCGCACCCTGCGTTACGACAAGGCCGGCGAGGAGCATTACAACCTCATCAGCGCGCTGCACAAATCCGTGCGCAACTCCGACCCCGACGCCACTCTCTACTGGCTGGTGCGCATGTTGGAGAGCGGCGAAGACCCCATGTACCTGGCTCGCCGCATCGTCCGCATGGCCATTGAAGACATCTCGCTGGCCGACCCGCACGCCCTGGAAATTGCCATCGCCGCCCGCGACGCCCTGGACTTCATGGGCCTGCCCGAAGGCGGATTGGCGCTCGCTCACGCGGCGGTCTATTTGGCCATCGCGCCCAAGTCCAACGCGCTCTACATGGCCTACGGAGCGGTCAAGCAGGCCGTGGAAGAAACCGCCGCCGACCCCGTTCCGCTGCACCTGCGCAACGCTCCCACCCGGTTGATGAAGGAGCTCGGCTACGGAGAGGGCTACCAGTACGCGCACAACTTTGAAGAGAAGGTGACCAACATGCAGTGCCTGCCGGATAACCTGAAAGACCGCAGCTGGTATCACCCCACGGAAGAGGGCGTGGAAAAACGCATCCGCGAGCGCATGGCGCAACTCAAAGCCGCAAAGGACAAGATGAAGGAGTAGGGGGAAGTTATATTTGTGATTTCACCCAACCGGAATTGGAGCAATCATGAAGAAGATTTTGATCGTATCCCTGCTGACGATGCTGCTTTCTACACTCTCGTTGGCCGAAAAAAAGCCAGCCGTCGTCAATCCGGCCGATTACACAATTAACGTTCATGTCGCCGAATCGCGCATGTCCATTGATCTGGTGACATGCGCCCAAAGACTTCTCACCGTCATCATCAATCAGAAAAAGTATGAAGTGTGGTCTCCCACCAAGTGCACCGACGGCAAAGGCGTTCTGGCCCTCGGAGACTACAAGGCGAAGCTTGTGAAAGACGTGCACCCCACCGCGTACGAGTCCCTTCAGATTTATCAGGTCATTCTGCCCGATAACACAACCATGAACTTCAACATCATCGGACTGATCGAGTAACGAGCCGCTCCGGCCGGGTGCCCCATCCTAGCCGTAGTTGCTAGGGTGGGGTAGTCGCTTTAGATTTTGTTTTTGCTCTTGAATGTGTAGTGTCATCCTGAGCGCAGCGCAGCGGAGTCGAAGGACTCCTTGTGTCACCGTAAGGCCGGATGTCCCAAAGTCAGCGCCGCTCAGACCCTTGTCAATCCCCAGTTTTTCGCAGAATCCTCCCAGCCGGGTGCCCCACCTTCGCCGCCGCAGTCGCGGCTAAGGTGGGAATCAGTCTCCCCCAACTAGAGGGTTTTGTTCTTGCCGGGTGCCCCATCCTAGCCGTAGTTGCCAGGGTGGGGTAGTCGCTTTAGATTTAGTTTTTGCTCTTGAATTTGCAGTGTCATCCTGAACGCAGCGCAGCGGAGTCGAAGGATCCCTTGTGTCACCGTAAGGTTGGATGTCGCAAAGTTAGCGCCGCTCAGACCCTTGTCAACCCCCGGTTTTTCGCGGATTCCTCTCAACCGGATGATTCCGCACGAGATATAAACCTCCTCCCGGCTGAGGGTCTACCCCCCTCCCAATTGCTATTCTGGATATAGAGGCAAGCGACAGGGTTTCGCGCCAGAGGCTTCAAGGGTTTTGCTCTTCAACTTTGAAACTTTGAAACCTTGAAACTTTGAAACCTTGAAACCTGCTATCTCGTTCTTTCTCAAATTTCTATCGGGAAATATAGAGAGGGGAGAGGGTATCGCCCCCAGGCGCAGAACTTCTCCGCAAAATTCCGCCAGCTTACCGCGCCCGCTGCCGCCACGCCTCGTACAGCAGAATGCTTGCCGCAATGCCGGCGTTCAGGCTCTCCACCAGCGTGGAGTGCGGAATGAGGATGCGCTCGTCGGCCGCCGCCATCAGCTCCTCCGGAACGCCCTGGCCCTCGTTGCCGATGAAGATCGCCACCGGACGCCGCAGGTCGCACTCATTGAGAGCGCGCCCGCCATGCGAGCTGGTCACCGCAATCTGCACGCGATGCTTCTTCAGCGTCTCCACCACCTCCGCCGTGTTGGCGCGAACGCAGGGCAGCCGGAAGACCGATCCCGCCGATGCCCGCGCGACCTTGGGGTTGGCCGCCGAGACCGTTCCTTCCGTACACAGGACGCCCGTGGCGCCAAAGGCCTCGGCCGAGCGCAGGATCGTCCCCAGGTTGCCGGGATCCTGTAGCCCGGCGCAGCCCAGAACCAGCGGCGTCGGGGCCTTCTCACCTGCGGCAGGGAAGAGCCCTTCGAGAGTGCATTCCAAGGGCATCACCAGGGCCGCCACGCCCTGTGGAGTCTGCGTGGCCACCGCCGAGTGGAAGACGTCATCCGGCAGCAGAAGGGCCTCTACGCCCTCCGGCAGGACCGCAAGCAGGGCCTCAGCGCGTGCCAGCCCCGTCTGGCTGACGAAGACGGCCCGCAGCGGCCGTTGGCTGCGCAGAGCCTCCTCGACCAGCGTTACGCCCTCCACGGCGACCGAGCCGTCGTCGGCCGGACCGGAGTGGGCGAAGGCCTTGCGCAGCTCCTTGACCAGCGCGTTCTGGCGGCTGCTCACCGGGCGCAGCCGCGCCAGTCCAGTGGAATCGGGTTGCTCTGCGGTCATCAGGACTCTCCACCGGCCGGCGGCATTGTAGAATCTCTTGGTACCGGCATGTACATGATAACTCCCGCACTGGCGGTCATCTGAGTTAACCTAGTCCGGTTGGAATATAACGTCCGGCTGGAGATATAGTTTGGCCGGAGTACAAAATGCCCCCGGGTCCCGTCCGCCGTGGCCCGGAAGGAAGAGGTATCACGGGTGCGCCCGGAAATCATTCGTATCCATCCCGAGGAGCCCGAGCCGGCTCTCATCGCCTACGTGGCGGAGCGCATCCGCCAGGGCAACGTCGTTGGTCTGCCCACGGACACCTTCTACGGCCTGGCCGTGGATCCCTACAACCTGCACGCCGTCGAAAGCGTGTACGTCATCAAGGATCGCGGCCGCCACAAGCCGCTCTCCCTGCTGATTGACAGCGTCGAGCAGGCCGAGGAAATGGGTCACGAGCTGCCGGATGAGTTCTTCCTGCTGGCGGAGAAGTTCTGGCCCGGCCCATTGACCATGATTGTGCGGGCCGCGCCGCGGCTGCCCGTCAAGGTCACCGCCAACTCCGGCAACATTGCCGTGCGCATGCCCGATTCCGCCATCGCGCTGGCCGTGGTGCGGGCCATGAAGTGCCCGGTCACGGCGACCTCGGCCAACCTCTCCGGCGCCCTGGAGAGCACCACCGCGGAAGGCGTCGTGGAGCAGCTTGGCCACCGCGTGCAGCTGGTGGTGGATGGCGGCACAACCCCGCGCAGCGTGCCCTCCACCATCATCAACCTCTCCGTGGATGGCCGCTGGACCCTGCAGCGCGAAGGAGCCATTGCGACGGCGGCCATCGAGGACCTTCTGGGCGATCAATGAGTGCCAGTCGTCTGAGAGGGCTGCGTCCCGGGCCGTTCGTTGTGGCGTTGCTCGCCGGCTGTCTGCTGTACTTCGGCTGGACCTGCCTGCGCATCGTCGGCCAGAGTTCGCGCGATGAGGCGCAGTCGGCCGACTGCATCGTCGTCTTCGGCGCTGCCGAATACTACGGCCACCCATCTCCGGTCTTCCGGGCCCGCCTCGACCATGCCTACGAGCTCTACCAGCGCCATCTTGCCCCGGTCGTCATCGTCACCGGCGGCAACGGCGGCGAGCAGAGCTTCAGCGAGGGAGCGGTGGGCCGCGACTACCTGATTGCCCGCGGCATCCGCGACAGCCACCTTATCGCCGAGACGCAGAGCGACAACAGCGCCGAAAGCGCCGAGCGCGTGGGCACCATCATGCAGGCCAACAACATGCACACCTGCATCGCCGTCAGCGATCCCTATCACGTCTTCCGCATCAAGCAGTTGCTGGAGGCGCGCGGCATGACGGCCTACGCTTCGCCGCGCCGGCTGGAGACCACCGTAGGATGGCCCGCGCGTGCCCTGCGCGTCGCCCGTGAGGCCCTCAGCTATAGCCTGTGGCGGCTGTATGTCTTCCGTCGCTAGCGGGCCCTTGGCGGCCTCTGCAGCCGCCCTGTAACAAATACCTGCGCCCGGTAAGTTTTCTGCGTCATCAACTCTGGTTACCCAAGGCTTTGCGCCATCAACGTGACGTGCATCACAGAGCGCATCGCCCGTGGGAATTTAGCATCGAAGTGACTCATAAAGGGAGGTTGGCAATGGCTCATTTACCTGGTACCCCGGCACCGCAGACGGGAATCTACTGGTGCAGCGTATGCAAGCTGCCAGTGCAGTTCAAGGAGGGCCAGCCGCTGCCCACCTGCAAGAACCTGTGCGGACGCGGCAAGTGGGAGTTTGTGCGCGCGGAAAAATAGCGCGAACGAAAAAGCAGCGCGAAGAATCAGAGTAGGGAACCAGCGCCCGGCTCTATTCCGCTCTAAAGAGTTTCGGCCGGACGCCCATTGGGCTCCGGCCTTTTCTTTCGCGTTTTGACGGCCATCTACATCCAGCGCCTTGCCACCAGCGCCACCAGGGCCACGGCGGCGGCAAAGGCCGAACAGGTGAAGTTCACGCTGTTGTTGCCCAGCCGCCCGGGACGCTCCATGGTCGCGCCCAGCAGGCTGTCCAGCAATGTTCCGGCAAAGCCCGCCGCGGCCACCGTCCAGTAGTAGTCCGGAGCCAGCAGGTTAGCCCACTCGCAGGCCCAACAGGTCAGCAGGATGGCCCCCACCGAGAGCAGCGATCCGGCCAAGGTGATGCCGCCATCTTTGCCCGGCGGGACGGGCCGCAGAGTGGTGATCAGCCGGGGGCGGCGTCCGAAGACCTGCCCCAGTTCGCTGCTGACGGTGTCTCCTGCGGCCTCGGCCAGCGCGGCGCTGGTGGCGGCCAACAGCAGCCAGTGCGCGTGCGGAGTAAACAGCAGCGGCGTGGCGCACAGGGTGGCGGCTCCCAGGTTGGCCAGCAGTTGTACGGGGCCGCGTCCCTCGCGCTTTTCCATCGAGCCAAGGCGCTCCTTTTTGCGGCGTCCGGTACGGGTGGAAAAATGCGTCAGCAGGAAGACCACGGCGACGGCCACGAGCGCTCCCGGGCCGGCGGCGGCACAAAGCACCAGGGTGATGATGGTTCCGGTGATGGCCGCTGCACCGTTGATGGCGCGCGCGCTCCAGGCCCAGGCGGCAAACATCACGGTCAGCCCGGCCACAATCAGCAGTTGCGGCAGCGCGGCCATCCATTGTGGAACTGTGCTCATCTGCACTCCATCCTATCCTGAATCCCTCCGGCGGCGGAGCCGATGCGCGCCCATGTATTCCGCCTTGCCGTAGCTGGCGGCCATTGGCCTCCGTGCATGGTCATCCAGTACAATGTTGCCATTCGATCTAATTGCTGACTCTGAAGGCGGAAAACGAATGAAGGTACTGTGGAAAGCCGCGGGTGCGGCCGTCCTTTTGATTGCGGCAACGGTAATTGAGACCGGTTGCGGAGACGTTTATCGTCCGGTTGCCACCCCCTCGCCGGTCACCACCGGCAACCCCTCCGGAGCGGAGACCGAGGTGGTACTCAACTGCTGCCTGAATCCCAGCAGTTCGAACTCCATCAGCGGCGTCCCCAGCAGCGTGCTGACCAACATTGACGTCGCCGGTGACACGAACGCCGGAAACAAGGTTCTAGCCAACATCGTCGGCGGAGTCAACGGACCGCTGCCCGGCGTCTTTGGAATGAGCAAGGACGTAACTGAAAGGGGTGCCGGCAGAACAGT
>CAVRDQ010000026.1:0-4702 GCA_963719655.1 uncultured Acidobacteriota bacterium
CGGTTTCACAGCAGGCAATGCAACGACTAGCACAGACTGCGGCTTGTGAAACGATGGAGGATTGTTAAGCTTCAGATTCAGCTGTTCTTTTTGTGGCAACGCGAGTGCGGGAATGTACTGGTACTGGGCGGTAAGGAGGCTCTCCATTACTTTTGCCATGTCTACAACCACGCCGATATAGGGACTGTAGGCTCCTCCGCCAGCCCTGCCTGGTGGCGCTGACAGCTCCTATGAGATCGACCTCCGGTCCTGCGGCCAGCGCCGCCAGCATGGATTGTCCGTGCCCGTCGTCCATGACCATCTGATCGGAGTTCTGCATCAGGCAGGCGGCTTGCTGCTCGCTCGGCTTGTTAAAACATTCTTGGTCAATCTTGATTTTCAAACTGCGCGCGAGAAGCACGGTGCGCTCATGAAGCGCTTTGGGGTCGTTGGCTGGAACCTCACCGATTTCATTCAGAAATTTCTCTACCCGCAATCGGCTCTGGCTTGCGAGATTCAGGTCCTGAGCGGCGCGCACAAATGCTCCCGGCTTTCCCTGTACTGCCGAGCGCAAGGTGCTGAAGTCGCCCGCTGTTTGCGGGGCCAGAAAGAAAAGGGCCTGCTGCGCGTCCTCAGGCACCGTGACAACGATGCCCTCTTTACGTACTTGCCGCGTCCAAGTTTCAGCTTTTGTAAACCACTTGTCTGGGGGAGGATTTGTGGCACCTTGAAGAAATGCAACCGCCAGCACGTAATGCACGGTCTCATTATCAGGAAACGCAGGGTGCATCCAAAGCCGATCACCGGGTTGCAAATTAGGCACTTCGGAAATCGGCAAAGTCTTTGCCCGCTCGCGTTACCGTTACCTCTATCCGCGGCCCGGAAAGATCAAACGATCTATCGGCGAATGCAAAACAGCCTGGTGATAAGAAAAAGGCCGAGTATTAGGCAATGAATTCGCGAAAACAATACCGCACTCCCATGTGAACACACAGCCAGAGCGGATGCTCACAGACAACTATTATTTCACTTGCCAGCGTCTGCGTTCTGACGGACCCGCAGCACTCGTTGAGTCGCTAATCCGCAATCAAAGGGGGCGGCCCTGGGGAATAGGACCGCCCTTGCTGCTCGCTCTCTGTATTATCGATCGAGGGAGAAGTGGGCACGGCGATTCTGCTGCCAGCACTTCTCGCTAGGCTCGTCGCAGAAGGGTTTCTCCTTGCCGTAGCTGATGGTTTTGATACGGTTACTGGCAATTCCGAGCTTTACAAGCTGGTCGCGAACTCCATCAGCACGGTTCGATCCGAGAGCCATGTTGTAATCCTCAGAACCGCGTTCATCGCAGTGTCCGGAGATTACGACTTTGTAGCTCGGGTGCGCCGTCAGGAAGTCCGCATCCGCTTTGAGTGCTGCGGCATCCTCTGCTCTGACATCGTAACGGTCATAGTTGAAGTAGATATCCTTCATATTCCGTTGGAACAGATCCTGGTCGGACGGAACTGCTGCGGCCACCGGCGGCGGCGGGGGGATCGTAACGGTCACCCGCGCAGTCTCCTGGACAGTACCCCCCGGCCCTTTAGCCGTCAGCGTGTAGGTTTTCGATTCGCGAGGGGACAAAGCTTCGAGTTCCTGTGAGAGCGACTGCTCCAAGAGGCTCGATGCTCACATCTGTGGCGTTCTGCGTGTTCCAAACTAATTGCACGGACTGGCCCTGTTGCACATTTGTTGGCGTAACGCTCAACGTCGCGGTTGGTTTTGCCGCCGGTGGTGGAGGTGGCGTTGGCGGAGCAGGAACTGATTTCTTATGGCAGGCACCAAGCAATAGGATCGCGGACAGGACGAAAGATAGGCCTACGAACCGCAGGAAACGTGCATTCATACACTCCTCCTTGAGGGAAGCTGGAAATATTAGGATCAGATTTCAGGGGAACGGAGAGGCAGGAAGTTTTAACAGCGTAGAGAGAACAGTTCAGGATCGTAGCTCACTTGGACGATGGCGCTCGCAAGGGATTCAGCACGGAGAACGCATCGCAAAGCAGCAATCAACAAGGCCGCACTTATCGCAGCAAACAGTGCTTGTGCAGCGGCCAGAGCGCGAAACGCGGTAGCGGGTCCATTCGTGACGCTAAATGGTCCGGAACTCGCTGGGCAGAAAAAGACAAGAAGAATTCCGAGCATCGCCAACAGCGTCAACGCGCTAACTCCGGGAAAACATCTTCATCGACTACTCCCACCTTCATACTAACCCTGAATTGGAATCAGAGTTTTGGAAATTTCACCTGAATTTGACACCAAAGGTCTAGCTGGGTTCGCAAAAGCTCCCATCTCATTGAAACTGGCCAATATTCTGTTTCTACCTATATCGTAAGACGATATAGTTTCAAGCATGAGACGAAAGGTTCGGGACTCCGAATACGCAGCACTGGCCGAGTTGCGTTATCGCATTCGTCAGTTTGTCCAGGGAAGCGATCAGGCTGCCCTATCTGCCGGCATCGAACCGCAACAATACCAGATGCTGCTTGTAATACGCGGACTCTCAAGCCAAGACGAGGCCAGTGTAGGACGCCTGGCGGAGCGCATGCTTCTCCGTCATCACAGTGCTGTAGGTCTGATTATCGTCTCGAGTCACAGGGCTTTGTCCGCCGCACCCGCAGCAGAACTGACCTGAGGCGGGTTTGCGTGAGCCTGCTTCCTCGAGGAAAGCGTGTCCTGGAGGATATTGTGCGCCAGCGCTTGGACGAGCTCCGAGATAGGGGGCACGCATTCGTTGCCGCCATCGCCGCGATCTTGGATGAGAGTGAGTCTACGGAAATCGCCCTAGAATTCGAAGTGTTGGCACTCGTGACCGGAAGAGAACGCTAAAATAGAGAAGGACGTTGTAGCTAATTCGGAGGACATCTTACTTCTGGTGTTTTCCTGCTTTATCGTGATGCGATATAGCAACTATGAATCGGGGTTGGGGTGGCGGGGATTGTCTAAATAAACCCTAAAAATTGAGATGCAGCCTTTAATCTCGCTTAACATGTTGGCCATACACCAGAATGATCTTGTTGACCCCGCCAGGTCGAGACGCTCACACCGCACACGGACAGCCACTCAATGCCTCATGGAACCGACTCACTTCTGTTGCAGCCGTTTACCATCTTCGTGTGGGCAAAGGTATTTGGTGAGTTGTTCGAGCGGATGCATATGCCGGCGGTTCTCGGCGAAATCTTAGCAGGCGTGATACTCGGCCCCTACGCGACCAGATTTATCATTCCAGGCGACACAATCTACTCCGTCGCTGAAATTGGCGCTGTGTTCCTGCTTTTCACCGTTGGATTGGAAACTTCGCCCAGCGATTTGATCCGTGTAGGAAGCCTGAGCCTTGGAGTCGCCTTTGCCGGCGTCCTTCCGCCTTTCGCCACTGGCCTCCTCTTCCTCCGGTTGAACAAAGAGCCCAGACAGGAGGCGGCCTTTGTCGCCGCAGCCATGGTCGCTACAAGCGTTGGCATTACGGCGCGCGTGCTGCGCGAATGGATGTGCTCAAATCGCGTTCGGCGCAGATCATTCTGGGAGCGGCGGTTTTCGTATTTATGATCTTCGTGGCTCCCAAGATCGTGAACCGCCTTGGGCCAGGAATCAAGCAGATGCAGACTCACGATGCTCCGCTCGTGCTCGCCTTGGCACTCTGCCTGGGACTCTCCGTTGCCGCTACTTGGGTCGGGATGGCAGCAATCATCGGTGCTTTTTTCGCCGGTTTGGCATTTGCGGATTATTCACCGCAGTGGAATTTGGAGCCGCGTGCGTAAGCTATTAATCAGTTCCTGTCTCCGTTCTTCTTCTTCTTACTATGGGACCGCGGCTGGATCTCTCAGTCTTTTCCCGCTTCGTCGTCCTGCTAGGACTCGGACTTTCCGGCAATTGCCGTGGGCTCAAAGATTGCCGCTTGCGGTTTACCCCTCTATCGCGAGGGCTGGCGCAACATGTTGAAGGTTGGAGTCGGGATGACGCCACGCGGCGAAGTCGCACTGATCGTCGCGCTTATCGGTTTGCAAATGAACGCGATCTCTCAGCGCGCATACGCACTTGTAATCATCACGACCGCCGTGACCACCGTGTTGCCTCCCATTTCTCAAAATGTTGTTCACGCCAGAAGATAGGACCGCCAGTCATGCCCCTCTCGGCGAACTGCCTGCGGAGGCACAGGTATCTGGCGAACTCAGCTAGGCTCGGCGCACCGGATTGCGGCAGAAAAATTGTCCCGCGCCAACAGGTGTTCGGAGCCACTCTTCCTTGCCTCCCTAATGAGCACTCAGCGAAGTCACTGTGGGGACGAGCCGGGCGGAGGAGTTACCTATGCAGTATGGACAAGGCACAAGACCTTGGCGCAACGCTTCCGACGTCGAGAGGGGATTTGAATCCTTGTGCGCGTACGGGCATGAACCCACATGATATAGATTGCTGTTGGGCGAAGTAAGTACTTGGGCGGGAGGCGGGTTGCTGGGTTGGGATTTGCATGATGGTCGGATGCGCGATTGGAATAGCGGTCAAAATCCGCTTTCACTGGAAGCAGATGCACGGAGATGAAAAAAGGAAGAGGTAGAAAATGAACAGCATCATCGCATGGTTCAAGAGCAAGAGCATTTCCAGTCACACGGTCATGGTCGTATTGCTAGCCCTCGCAGGGTTGGTGACGACTGATGCGCAGGTGCAGGAATTGCTCAAGCAGCTTCTGGCCGCG
>CAVRDQ010000027.1:0-38588 GCA_963719655.1 uncultured Acidobacteriota bacterium
CGCCAGCTCGGGCACAATCCAACCTTCAGCCCAGCCTTTTTCGACGATCGTCTTTTCAATCTGCTTGATGGTCACCGGCGGCTGGTTGATGCCAAGCACGCAGGCGGCCTCGCACGGCGCGGGACAGATGCGTCCGGTGAAGTCCGGAAAGTTGTTGGTGGCGTGCAGGCGGCGCACCGCCTCCTCCCAACGTCCGCGATACACCAGGTCATTCCAATCCGGAATGTGGTTGTTGACCGGGCAGCCGGTGTGGCAGAAAGGCACGCCGCACTCCATGCAACGTGCGCCCTGCTGCTGCACGGCGTCTTCGGGAAACTCCTGGTAAATCTCCAGCCAGTCCTTTACGCGCTCTTCCGGAGCGCGGCGCGAAGGCAGTTGACGCGTGAATTCCAGAAAGCCGGTGGGCTTACCCATGCTGCACCTCCAGGGCCGCCACGGTGGCGCCGGCGTACTGCGCCTGCACCCGCGGAACACCCAGCACACGCTTCAACTCGTGCGGGTAGACCTTGATGAAGTGCGGCAGCACGTTCATCCAGTTGTTGAGGATGCGCGTGGCCTGCGGACTCCCGGTGCGCCGCGCGTGCTCTTCCACCAGCGAGGTCAGGATGCGGATGTCGGAGGCTCCCATGACGGGCTCCAGGTCCACGCTGGCCATGTTGCAGCTCTTCTCGCGGAAGTCGCCGTGTTCGTCGTAAACGTAGGCGATGCCGCCGCTCATGCCGGCCGCGAAGTTGCGTCCGCAGCGGCCCAGCACCACCACCACGCCGTTGGTCATGTACTCGCAGCCGTGGTCGCCCACGCCTTCCACCACGGCGGTGGCGCCGGAGTTGCGGACGGCAAAACGTTCGCCACCCATGCCGCTAAAGTAGGCCTCGCCGCTGGTGGCGCCGTAGAGCACCACGTTGCCGACGATGATGTTCTCCTCCGGCTGGAAGGTGGAACCGCGCGGCGGATAGACGATGATGCGTCCTCCGCTCAGGCCCTTGCCGACGTAGTCATTGGCCTCGCCTTCCAGCGTCATGGTAATGCCCTTGGCGAGAAACGCTCCGAAGCTCTGCCCGGCCGAGCCGGTGAAGTTGAGGCGGATGGTTTCATCCGGTAGGCCTTCCGCTCCGTGGCGCTTGGCAACCTCGCCGCTCAGCATGGTGCCCACCGTGCGATGAACGTTCTTGATGTCGAAACTCAGCTCGACCGGCTTGCCCGCCTCCAGCAACGGACGCACGCTGCTCAGCAGTTGATGATCGAGCGCCTGCTCCAGTCCGTGATCCTGTTTCTGCGTGCAGTGCCGCGCCACGCGCGTGGGCAGCGGCGGCAGGTACAGGATGGTGGAGAGGTCAATGCCCTTGGCCTTCCAGTGGTCGCTGGCCAGATGATGCTCCAGGCGATCCACGCGGCCCACCATCTCATCAAAGGTGCGGAAGCCGAGTTGCGCCATGTACTCGCGAACCTGCTCGGCGAGGAAGAAGAAAAAGTTGACGACGTGCTCGGGCTGTCCGGCAAAGCGCTGGCGCAGCACCGGATCCTGCGTGGCAATACCCACGGGGCAGGTGTTCAGGTGGCACTTGCGCATCATGATGCAGCCGAGCGCAACCAGCGGCGTGGTGGCGAAACCGAACTCCTCGGCGCCGAGCAGCGCGGCGATGACCACGTCGCGGCCGGTCTGTAATTTGCCATCGGTCTGCACGCGGATGCGGCTACGCAGATCGTTGAGCAGCAGAACCTGCTGCGTCTCAGCCAGGCCCAGCTCCCACGGGATGCCGGCGTGGCGGATGGAGCTGAGCGGCGAAGCGCCGGTGCCACCGTTGTCTCCGCTGATGAGCACAACGTCCGCATGAGCCTTGGCCACTCCGGCGGCCACCGTGCCCACGCCAACCTCGCTGACCAGTTTGACGCTGATGCGCGCCACGGGGTTCACGTTCTTCAGGTCGTAGATAAGCTGCGCAAGATCCTCAATCGAATAAATGTCGTGGTGCGGCGGCGGCGAGATCAATCCCACGCCGGGCGTCGAGTGGCGCAGCTTGGCGATAATCTCATCCACCTTGTGGCCGGGCAGTTGTCCGCCCTCGCCGGGCTTCGCGCCTTGCGCCATCTTGATCTGCAACTCGTCGGCGTTGACCAGGTAGTTCGTGGTCACGCCAAAGCGTCCGCTGGCCACCTGCTTCACCGAGCTGCGCCGCAGGTCGCCATTCGTGTCCGGCTGGAAGCGGTTGGAATCCTCGCCACCTTCGCCGGTGTTGCTGCGCCCGCCAATGCGGTTCATGGCGATGGCCAGCGTCTCATGCGCCTCCTTGCTGATGGAGCCATAGCTCATGGCGCCGGTGGCAAAGCGCTTGACGATCTCCTGCGCCGGCTCGACTTCCTCAAGCGGCACCGGCTTGTCGGAGTGTTTGAGTTGCAGCAACCCGCGCAAGGTGCACAGCTGCTTGTTCTGCAAGTCAATCAGGTCGGTGTATTCCTGGAAGGTCTTGCGGCTGCCCTGGCGCACCGAGTGCTGCAGCTTGCTGATGGTCTGCGGATTAATCAGGTGATATTCGCCGCTGACGCGATGACGGTAGGTGCCGCCCACGTCGAGGTCGAGGCCGGAGTTCGGGCGCGGCGCAAAGCCATGCGCGTGACGCATGACGCACTCTTCGGCCAGCACCTCCAGGCCAACGCCTTCAATGCGCGAGGGCGTGCCGGAGAAGTATTCGCGCACAAGGTCGCGATTCAAACCGATGGCCTCAAAGACCTGCGCGCCGCGATAGCTTTGCAGGGTGCTGATGCCCATCTTGGAGAAGGTTTTGAGCAGGCCCTTGTTGATGGCCTTGACGAAGTTCTTGCAGGCCTTCTCCGGAGTAATCTCCGGCGGAAGAATGCCACGGGCGCACATGTCGTCCATGGTCTCAATCGCCAGGTAGGGATTCACCGCGCTGGCGCCATAGCCGATCAGCAGCGCAAAGTGCATGACCTCACGCGGCTCGCCGCTCTCCACGATGAGAGCGATCTTGGTGCGTGAGCCTTCCTTGACCAGGTGGTTGTGCACGGCGGCCAGGGCCAGCAGGCTCGGAATCGGCGCGTATTCCTTGTCCACGCCGCGGTCGCTGAGGATGAGCAGAGTGTAGCCGCTCTCCACGGCCAGCGAGGCGCGGCGGCAAAGGCTGTCGAGTCCGCGCTTCAGACCCACGCCATCCTCATCCACCAGGAAGGCGGCCGAGAGCGTGGTGGCCAGCAGGTCTCCGCTGCTGACGCGGCGGAGTTTTTCTAGATCGCGATTGGTCAGCACCGGCTGCGGCAGCTTGAGCGTGTGGCAGTTGAGCGGCGTCTCTTCCAGAATGTTGCGCTCGGTGCCGATGTAGCTGATCAGCGACATCAGCAGGTCTTCGCGAATGGGATCAATCGGCGGATTCGTGACCTGCGCAAAGAGCTGCTTGAAGTAATGGAAGAGCAGTTGCGGCTTGTCGCTAAGGCAGGCCAGCGGCGTATCCGAGCCCATCGAGCCAATCGGCTCCTCGCCGTTCTTCGCCATCGGCTCCAGGATGACCTTCAGGTCCTCCTCGGTGTAACCGAAGACGCGCTGGCGGGTGATGATCGTCTCCAGGCTGGAGGTGTGGTGGCGCGTTGGCTCCGGCAGGTGGTCGAGCGTGATCTGGTTCTGCTTGATCCATTCGCCGTAGGGCTGGCGCGCGGCCAGTTCGCTCTTGATCTCGTCGTCGCTGATGATGCGCTGCTGGACGGTGTCCACCAGGAACATCTTTCCCGGCTGCAGGCGGCCCTTGCTCTTCACGCGCTCGGCGGGAAACTCCAATACGCCGGCTTCGCTGGCCAGTACCACCAGATCATCGTTGGTGATGACGTAGCGGCCCGGGCGCAGGCCGTTGCGGTCCAACGTGGCGCCAATGACGCGGCCATCGGTAAAGGCCATCGCCGCCGGGCCGTCCCACGGCTCCATCAGGGAGGCGTGATACTCGTAAAAGGCGCGCTTCTCGGGGTCCATGTGCGGATTGCCGGACCACGCCTCCGGAATCAGCATGGCCATGACGTGCGGCAGCTCGCGGCCGGAGTGCAACAGCAATTCCACGGCATTATCGAGCGAGCCGGAATCGCTCAGGCCCGGCGTGATGACCGGGAATATCTTCTTCAGCTCCTCGCCAAACAGCGGAGACTCCAGCAACCGCTGGCGGGCGTTCATCCAAATGACGTTGCCCTTGACCGTGTTGATTTCACCGTTGTGCGCGATGTGGCGATAGGGGTGGGCCAACGGCCAGCTCGGAAAGGTGTTGGTGGAGAAGCGCTGATGGACCAGGCAGAGCGCGCTCTTGACCAGCGGGTCGCTTAGCTCGGGATAGAACTTGGTGATCTGCGGAGCCAGCAGCAGTCCCTTGTAAACGATGGTGCGGCAGGAGAGCGATGGGATGTAGAAGAAGCCCTTGCCCTCAATCTCCGAATGCAGAATCTCGTTTTCCACGCGGCGGCGGATGATGTACAGCTTGCGCTCAAAGTCCTTCTCGTCGAGCACTTCGGGAGTCTTGAGGAAGACCTGCTCGATGTAGGGCTGCGAGCCGCGGGCCACGCGGCCAATGGCGTTGGTCTCCACCGGAGTATCGCGCCAGCCCAGAACCTCCAAACCTTCTTCCTTGCTGATCGTCTCCAGCACGCCCTCGCATTGCAGGCGCTCCAGCTTGCCAACGGGCAAAAACACCATGCCGACGGCATACTGGCCGGGCTCAGGCAGGCTGATGCCCTGGTTGGCGCATTCGCGCACAAAGAACTCGTGGGGAATCTGGATCAGCACGCCGGCTCCGTCGCCGGTCTCGGGATCGCATCCGCATGCGCCGCGATGCTCCAGGTGGGTCAGCACCTCGATGCCCTGCTCTACGATGGCGTGGGTACGTTCGCCGCGGATGCTGGCCACAAAGCCCATGCCGCAGTTGTCGTGCTCGTTGGCGGGATCGTACATGCCCTGGGCCGCGGGTAGTCCCACGGCCACCGGCTGTTGCACGTCCTGCTGACTGCCCTGTCCTTCTTCTCGCATCGCTCTCCCCGTTTGCGGTGCGCATCGCCTGTCCATGCGCTGAAAGATGCCAAAAAACACAAAACCCGCCTGATTTCCTCTTGGCGGGTAAATAGTACTTCGGCTGGTATAAATGCCTGGTTCTATCCCCCGCTGGGTGTGCTAATTCGCTTCGACGCGGCCATTGTTGTGGCACGCATCGAGACGGGTGTAGCCTGCGGGTTTGTTACCAGTCGGACCATATCTGTATGACAACTTTACCGAGAAAGCCGGGCGGCGTCAATGGTTTCCGGCCTTCTTCGCCTGTCTTTCTCCGTCCCCGGCGGTGCTATGGACAGGTGACAGCCGTGGTGCTGACGGGGCTCGCGGGGCCTCTAACATCTTGAATCTGCACCATCTGTGCTACCATCTAAACAGTATCTGCATAGTGCGGATACGTGATTCTGGGTTGGCCCCGCCGAGTGACACTGCGATTCGAGCTCAAAATCTCCCCCAGGCCTGGCTCAGGCCTACCCTTGCAGTACCTGAACATCCGCGCACCCAAGACCGGGAAGCGCACAGTGAAAAGAGAAAACCACTACCGATGAAGAACTTTCAAGAAATGCCGCTCCAGCCGCGCTTAAAGCAGGCGCTGGCGGCTAACGATTTTGTAACCCCCACCCCGGTGCAGACGCAGGCCATTCCGCCCGCCCTCGATGGCGATGACGTCATCGCCACCGCGCAGACCGGGACCGGCAAGACCCTGGCCTTCCTCATCCCCACCCTGGAGATGCTGGTCCAGGTGCCCGTTGGACACGTCAACGCCCTCGTCCTAGTGCCCACCCGCGAGCTGGCCATCCAGGTACACGAGCAGCACGAAAAATTGCGCAGCAAGAAGAGCCCGCCGGCAGCCCTCGTCATCGGCGGACTCAGCGAGAAGGAACAGCTCCGCCAGTTGAAGGCCGGAGCCAGGGTCATCGTGGCCACCCCGGGACGCCTGGAAGATTACATGCGCCGCAAGCTGGTCAACCTGAACTTTGTCTGCGTTCTGGTGCTGGACGAAGTGGACCGTATGCTGGACATGGGCTTTTTGCCGGCCATCACCCGCATCCTGTCCGCCCTGCCCAAGGATCGCCAGACCCTGTGCTTCTCCGCGACGCTGGAGAAGAGCGTGCAGCATCTGCTGACCAAGTGCACGCGCGATGCCGTCCGCATTGAGATTGGCAACATCCTGAAGCCCGCCGAGCTGGTCGAGCTGGCCGCCTACGAAGTTCCCCTGATGCAGAAGCGCTCTGTCCTGCGCCATCTGATTACCGAGGAGCCGGGCAAGACCCTGATCTTTGCCCGCACCCGCCGCGGCGCCGAGCGTCTGGCCCGCGACCTGGTTCGTGACGGCTATTCGGCCAGCATGATCCACGGCGACCGCACCCAGAGCCAGCGCATGGCAGCGCTCAGCGGTTTTGAGAAAGGCCGTTTCCAGATCCTGGTGGCGACCGACGTGGCCGCCCGCGGACTGCACATCGGAGACGTTCTGCACGTCATCAACTATGACCTGCCGAACATGGCCGAGGACTTCATCCACCGCGTGGGCCGCACCGGACGCGCCGGACACACAGGCCGCGCCACCAGCATCGTCAGCGGAGCCGAGATGATCGAGCTGCGCCGCTTTGAAAAGGCTCTGAAGCTCAAGATCGAACGCAAGTTCCTGAGCGAGGATGAGGCCGCCAGCGAGGCTCCTGCCAAGCCTGTCTCCATTAGCCGCGGACGCCGCGACAGCAACACCTTGCGCTCACGCACGTTGACCCGGCTGCCGGGCGAAATCTTCGCCTAAGCTGCCTGCCGACAGTCCGCGCGGCACTTACAAACCGCGCGGAGCAACGCTCCAGATACAAGCAAATAGAAAACGCCGGAGAGAGCAAACTCCGGCGTTCGTGTTTTTGCCCAGCAAATTTTCTAAACTACTGCGCCGTCCAGCCGCCATCCACCGGCAGGCTGATGCCGGTAATGTTCTGCGCCGCCGGCGAACAGAGGAAGACCGCCACGCCGCCGATGTCCTCCACCTTGGTAAAGCGCAGGGAGGGCTGCTTCTCCGCCAGAAGGTTGTGCTCGGCCGTCCTGATGTCAATCTTCCCCTCGGCCGCACGCGCGTCAATCTGCTTCTGTACCAGGGGGGTCAGCACCCAGCCCGGGCAAATGGCGTTGCAGGTGATACCCGTCGTGGCCGTCTCCAGGGCAACCACCTTGGTCATGCCCACGATGCCATGCTTGGCGGCCACGTAGGCCACCTTGTTGGCGCTAGCCACCAGTCCGTGGGTGCTGCCGGTATTAATAATGCGTCCGTAGCCGCGCTTCTTCATGCCGGGCAGGGCGGCGTGGATGGTGTGGAAAGCCGATGACAGGTTAATGGCGATGATCAGGTCCCACTTTTCGGCCGGAAACTCGTCCACCGGCGCCACGTGCTGGATGCCGGCGTTGTTTACCAGGATGTCCACCGAGCCCAGGCGCTTTTCGGCATCCGCGATGAGCGCCGCGCACTCGGCGGGCTTTGAGAGATCTGCCGGATTGTAGAAGACCTGCACGCCGTGCTTGGCGGCCAGTTCGGCGCGCAGCTTTTCAATGGCCGCGGCGTCTCCAAATCCGTTGAGCATGATGTTGGCTCCCTGGGCGGCCAAAGCCCGGGCCACGCCCTCGCCGATACCGCTGGTGGAGCCGGTCACAACCGCGTTACGACCCTTCAACATGATGTCCTCTTTTTAAGCGCGTGCGAGATTTGCGCCGCACGTCTTTGGTTTGACTCCTAAGCACCGAATACTCTATACCATCCGGGCCGCGTTGGCCCTCACTTTTCTGCCCTGATTTTGCCGCCGCGGGGCGACCGGGGCGGCAAGCTTCCGGCGGCCGGAATCAGTTATAATGAAACCTTCGGCAGCATGCGACATTTCGCGCTTGTGAGCCCCCAGGAGGGCTGGTTTGAAGAGGTTTATTGACTCGTTTTTTGACACGCTTTCGAGCGCGCTGGAGAGCGTCCAGTGTACCGGGCTGGATGGAACGCGGCTGGAGCGTGGCGCGGCCTATGAGCGCGCGCTGTGCATGGCGCTGGAGACCACCTCGCGGGGCAACAAGCTGATGTTCGTCGGCAACGGCGGCTCGGCGGCCATTGCCGCCCACATGGCCATTGACTTCAGCAAGAACGGGGAGATGCCGTCCATGTGCTTCAACGACGGCGCGGCCCTCACCTGCCTGGGCAACGACTTCGGCTACGAAGAGGTTTTCGCGCAGCAGCTGCGCTTCCACGCGCGCCGCGGAGACCTTCTGGTTGCCATCTCCAGCTCGGGCAAGTCGGAGAACATCCTGCGCGCCGTGCAGGTGGCGCAGCAGACCGGCTGCAGCGTGATCACCCTGAGCGGCTTTGCCGACGATAACCCGCTGCGCTCAATGGGCGAGGTGAATTTTTACGTTGCACTGAGCGACTACGGTCTGGTGGAAGTGGCGCACACCGCGCTGATCCACGCCGTGGTGGAGCTGAAGCGTGCCAGCACCTTGACGGCACGCACAGCGGACTAGGCTGCCATGATTATCAGCAAGACTCCCTGCCGGGTGAGCTTTGCCGGTGGCGGCAGCGACATTGAGAGCTACTATCGCGAGCATGGCGGCGCGGTGGTCAGCGTCACCATTGACAAGTACGTCTACCTCACGCTGCAACAGAAGTTCGATCACCACATCCGCATCGGCTACTCCCGCACCGAAGAGGTGGAGCACGTAGATCAGATTCAGCATCCGATTGTGCGCCACTGCCTGCGCATGCTGGGTCCGCAACAAGGCATCGAGATCACTTCGCACGCCGATATTCCCTCTCGCGGCAGCGGACTGGGCTCGTCGAGTTCGTTCACCGTCGGTCTGCTCAACGGCCTGTATGCCTACCAGGGGCGGCACGTCTCCGCCCAGAAGCTGGCCGAGCAGGCCTGCCACGTCGAGATCGGGCTCTGCGGCGACCCGATTGGCAAGCAGGACCAGTATGCCGCGGCCTATGGCGACCTGCGCATGTACCACTTCCGCCAGGATGGCTCGGTGGACGTGGAGCCGCTGATCTGCAAGGTCTCCACCATTGAGCGGCTGCAGAACAACCTGATGATGTTCTACACCGGACTGACGCGCAGCGCCGCCGACATCCTGAAAGAACAGACCGCGGTGCTTGGCGAGCGCAGCTCGGCCATTGCGACCATGCATCGCATGGTGGAGTACGCGCACGCGCTGCGCCATGAGCTGGAGAACAGCAATCCCGACGGCGTCGGCGAAATTCTGCACGAGAGCTGGCTGCTGAAGCGCACCCTGACCGGCAGCATATCGAATTCCGCCATTGACGGCTGGTATGAGGCGGCGCGGAAGGCGGGCGCCGTGGGCGGCAAGATTCTGGGCGCGGGCGGCGGTGGATTCCTCCTGCTGTACGTTCCGCCGGAGCGCCGCGAGGCTGTGAAGGCCGCGCTCCACCAGTTGCGCCGGATTCCTTTCCGCTTTGAGCACGAGGGCAGCAAGATCATCTTCTACAATCCCACCACGCTCGATCCCGAGCGCGAGGATGAGGAAGCGCGCTCAGGACGCTGAGCCTTCAGAAAGGCGCCACAAGGTGAACGCAGTCATATTGGCCGGGGGCAAAGGTTCCAGGCTGGCGGCCCGCAGCCAGGGGCTGCCCAAGCCGCTGGTTCCGGTAAACGGCAAGCCCCTGCTGGAGTACCAGCTTGAGTTGCTGGCGCGCCATGGCGCCGCGCAGGTGACCCTGCTGTGCGGATACGGCGCGGCGGCCATTCGCGAATTTGCTGGCGACGGCTCGCGCTGGGGACTGCGGGTTGAGTGCGTGGATGAGAGCACTCCGCTGGGCACCGCCGGCGCGGTGATTGCCGCGCTGGACAAGCTGCCCGAGGAGTTCGTGGTGCTCTACGGCGACACCATGGTTAACGTTGACCTGGAGCGCTTATATGCCGCACACACGGCCTCCAAGGCCGCCGCAACGCTCTTCCTGCATCCCAACTCGCACCCCGAGGACAGTGACCTGGTCGAGAGCGACGAACACGGCCGCGTCGAGGCCATCCATGGCTATCCCCATCCGGAAGGCGTTCTGCTGCCCAACCAGGTCAACGCGGCGCTGTACGTTTTGCGCGCCGAGGCCTTGCGCGGCTTTGCCGTTCCGGAGAAGCCGCTGGATTTTGCCAAGCATCTGTTCCCGGAGATGCTCCGCCGCGGCGTCGCCCTCTACGGTTACCGCAGCGGAGAGTACATCAAGGACGCGGGCACTCCCGAGCGCCTGGACCAGGTGGAGCAGGACGTGCTCCGGGGCGTGGTGGCGCGCGGCAGCCTGGCCGTGCGGCGTCCCGCGGTCTTTCTCGACCGCGACGGAACCATCAACGAAGAGGTCAGCTACATCTCGCGTCCCGAGCAGCTCAAGCTCATCCCCGGTTCCGCTGAGGCGATTCGCCTGCTGCGCGCGGCGGGCTACCGCATCGTGGTCATCACCAATCAGCCGGTCATCGCACGCGGCGAATGCAGTGAGCGCGAGTTGCTGAGCGTGCATGACTACATGGAGCGCGAGTTGAGCCTCCAGGGCGCGTTTCTGGATGGCATCTATTATTGCCCGCATCATCCTGACAAGGGCTTTGGCGGCGAGCGGGTGGAGCTCAAGTTCGACTGCGACTGCCGCAAGCCCAACGATGGCATGATCCGCCAGGCGGTGCGCGAGCTGAACCTCGACCTTGCAGCAAGCTGGCTGATCGGCGACCGTACGGTGGACGTGCAGACGGCGCACAACTGCGGCATCCGCTCGGTTCTGCTGCGCACCGGCGCCGGAGGCAACGACCAGCGCCACGCGGCCGAGGCCGACCATACTCATGACGATCTGCTGGCCGCTGCGAACTTCATCCTGCAGCCTGCGCCATCTGCGACGGAAAGATAATTCCCATGCATTGGATTGCACTTTTATTGGCCGCCGCCGCAGGTATCGGCACCGCCTCCTCCACGGTCTTTCTCGGCCTCGCACTGATCGGCGCGCGGCGCTTCCACAAACTTGCCGCCGAGCAAGTGAAGGTAGAAGCCACAATTGCCGACGCGCAGCTTCCCTTTGTCTCCCTGCTGAAACCGCTGCACGGAGTGGAGCCGCAGCTGGAAGAAAACCTGGAGAGCTTCTTCGTCCAGGACTACCCGGAGTTTGAAGTTCTGTTTGCCGCCGATACCAGTGACGATGCCGCGCTGGAGATCGCACGGCGCGTCATGGCACGTCATCCGGAGCGGCCCTCGCAGATCATCGTCAACGGTGAGCCGCCCTGGCCGAATCCTCCGGCGTATTCATTTTTCTGCATGGAGAAGGTCGCCCGCGGCAACATCCTGGTGACCAGCGATAGCGATGTGATCGTCGAGCAGAGCTACCTGCGCCAGGTCGTGGTTCCGCTGCTGGCCGCCAACACCGGCATGCTGACCTGCGTCTATCGCGGACTGAACACCGGCGGCTTCTGGTCTCAAATGGATGCCATTGGCATGAGCGTGGAGATGACCGCCGGAGTCGTGATTGCCAACTGGATGGAGGGCATGAAGTTCGGACTGGGCCCGACCATCGTGGTGCGGCGCGACGCCCTTGCGGCCATCGGCGGATACACGTCCATCGGTGAGTACTTCTCCAACGACTTTGTCATCGGAAATCTGATCGCTGAGAAGGGCTTCGATATCACCCTCTCGCGGCACATCATCTCGCACGTTGTGCCACCCATGACCTTTGAGCGGATGTGGCAGCGGCAGGTGCGCTGGGCCGCCGGAACCAGGCGCTCGCGGCCACTCGGGCATCTGGGCTCGGGATTGGTCTACGCCGTTCCCTTCGGAATTGTTGCCCTGATCGCCGGAGCCATGTTGGGACATCCCGTGATCGGCGCGGCAATCTTCGGCTGGTCCCTACTGAACCGCATGATTGAGGCGCTGGCGATTGGATGGGGCATCACGCGCGACCGCGAATGCCTGCGGCGCCCCTGGCTCTACGCCTTCCGCGACCTGCTGGGCTTCGCCGTGTGGACGGCCAGCTATCTGCACGGCAAGATATCCTGGCGCGATGGAAAGTTTGAATTGATTGACGACGGCCGCGTACGCATGCGCGACCACGATGGCAATATCGTCACCAGTCGCGGCGCGTAACGCCCAGCCACGCCACAAAATTGCGTCACGAAACCCTATCAGAACTTACCGGGCATTGTTGCTTGAAAGCAGGTCCCAAATCTTTCCAATTACAAAAAACCCAAATCCATAGACAAGAGCATTCGAGAAAGCGAATACCAGAAGGATCATCGCCACGGCTGATGGCGTTGCCCGTTCCGTTGCGAATAACACAATCGAGGTCGGGGCTAAACAAATGTAAAGAAGAGCGAGAGCGTAGCCGAGGTGATGAGAATTTGCATAATAGCCAAATACTGACATAAAGAGCGCCAGGCAAAATCCCACACCTAAACCGATCTTTCCCAATTTCTTTGCTTTGCTCATGCCGAAGTTCCCTCCGATTCACTACGTCAACCCACGCATCCACTACATGTGATTGACGTAGATGACTTTGCCCGAGCTGGCGGCAAACTCCTGCGGCGCGCCGCCCAGCAACGTGCGAACCTTCTTCTGCTCAAAGTCCGGCGCGAAGACAAAGACGCGCACCGGAGACTGCCAAAGCCGCACCAGGTCGTCATCTTCCAGAAAAATCTTCGGCGCATCTGGAAAGCTGGAGCCGAACCACAAGCTGCTGGTGCGGCCGTTGACCAGCTCCACCCGATGCGGCAGATAGTACACAATCGAGCTGCCGTAGGAGTGGTCGCCGTAGATCAGCACGCGGTCTTCCGGACGCACCACCTGCTCCAGCCGCCGCTCCAGCACGCGCGAGCTCAGGTAGGGATCGAACCTCACCAGCGCCACGTGCGCCGCCACCAGGAAGAGCGCCATGCTGGCCGCCAAGGCCCATGTCGCCGCGTAATGACGCTTCCGCCAGCGCAGGCCAAGCTCCAGCAATGAGCCCACCAGCAAGGCGATGACCGCGAGAATGGCCGGCAAACGCAGGGCGGCAAAGCTCTGCCCCGTAAGGTCCAGCACGTGGCCCATGCTCAGCGTGTAGTCATCGCCATGAGTCTCACTCAATACGGAGCCGATGTCTGGCACAAAAGGCAAGTTGCGCGATGACCACAGCCCGGCCACCAGAACACCGGCGAATGCGATACGCACCACGGCTCCCACGGCCGATGTAGACACCAGCCAGCGCGGATGCGCCTCCTGCTCCTCGCTGGCCAGCCCATCGGCCAGCAGCATGAAGATGGCGAAGTAGGTGGGGAAGGTGTAGTACTCCTGATTCGTCGAAAGCGAAAAGAAAACCAGCAGCACGGTGGCCCACAGCAGGCACACCCAGCGCGTGCGCGCCGAAAAGTCCAACTGCCCAGCGCGCGGCCACTTCATCGAATTCTTCATCCGGCGCAACGCCACCGGAAGATACAAGCTCCACGGGAAGAGCCATACCAAATGGAGTGACCAGTACAAATACCAGGCCTGCTTGTTGTAGTCATGCGGGACGCGCTTGCCCAAAAAGCGCATGACCTGTTCGTTGATGAAGTAGAACCAGAGGAAGCCGTGGTGCGAAGGGGTCTCCGGTGTGCGCAGAGCGGCCAGCACATGCCAGGGCGCGGCAATGGCGAAGAACAGTACGAGGCCGCTGAAGATGTGAAACTCACGCCAGCGCCGCCACTCGCCGCTGACCAGCAGGTAGGCCACGGTGGCCATGCCAATGACGACCAGGGCGATCATGCCCTTGGTGAGCACGGCCAAGGCCGCCAGCGCGTACAGGCCATACCACCAGCGCGAATTCTCCACGTCCAGGGCACGCACCAGGCAGTAGAAGCTGGCGGCAATCAGCAGGCTGAGGATCGCTTCCGGAATGAAGACCCGGGTGAACAGGAAACAGCCAGCTCCGGTCGCCATCAGAAGCCCGGTGTAAAGCCCGGCGCGCGCGCCAAAGGCCCGGCCCGCCCAGTGCACGCCCAGCAGGCAGAGGCCCAGCATAGCCAGAAGGGTTGGCAGGCGGGTGGCAAAGTCGCTGATGCCGAAGATTTTGTAGCTGAGGGCCACCAGCCAATACATCAGCGGAGCCTTCTCCAAATACCTGACGCCGTTGATGTGCAGCGTGACCAGGTCGCCGGTGTGCAGCATCTCTTTCGCGGCTTCGGCGTGCCCCGTGTCCACGTCGTCCTGCAATGCGGGCGTAAAGGCCGAGCCCAGGTAAATGGCGCAGAAGAGCAGGATCAGCGCAGCCACGGCCACGCCGCGCAAATTCCGATTTTGGGTTACGTCCAAGGCAAATCTTCCCGTCAGTGTTTTCTTATCTTTATGCTATCAGCTTGCGCGGCATGCCCGCGCGCCGCGGCGTCCTCCGCTGGGTTTTCAAGAGGCAAACTCATCCGCTAAAATATGGACATGGCGTTTCCGATTAAAACCTGCGTCGTCTGCAAAGAGGAGTTCGAACTGAAGCCCGGCAAGCCCGGCTTTGCCAACCGCTGCCCGGATTGCACCGAAGAAGAGGCCGCGCAGCAGGCTCGCCAAAAGCTGGACGCCACCGACCGCCGCGCCGAAAGCGAGCGCAACGCCGCCCGCCGCGATGCCATGAAGAACCTGCTCTACCGCAAAGACAGCTAGCTCTTCCCCGCCCCGTCGCGCTCCTCAAGTTGCTTGAGGATTTCCTGATACGTCTTCGGCATCGTCACCGTCTCGCGCATGGCCACCGTAATGGGATAGCGCGTGCCGCCCTTGTGCGTGCCTTCCAGCCCGGCCACAATCTCCGCCGCATAGCGCCATGGGAAGGCGAAGGCCATCTCGTGGTCCTGCGCCATGCCGAAGACGCGATCTCCGTTGCAGGGCAGCACAACCTTGGGCGCGTCTTCCAGCATGGTCTGGATGATCAGTTCCGCACAGTCCAGGCGTCCTCCGGTGGTCGAACTCAATCGTCCGCCGCGCGCGTAAAGAGACGCATGCACCAGCCGCATCACCTGCGCGCTGTTGCCGTACACGGCCACCACGTGCGGCTCAAAGTTGGCGCGGTTCAGCGGAGCCACGCAGACGTACTCATACTTACCGGGAGTAAACTTCCACACCTCGGCCTCCATCTTTGCCGCCGCCGACTCATCCTTGCAGTACATTCCCACGGCCGCATGGCCGCTGCTGTACAGCTCATTGGGCGCGTGGAAGCCGAATGCAATGGACGCCAGCGGGCAGACAACATCCTTGCGCCCCACGGCGATGCTCCATCCATAACGCCGCGCCACGCCAATGCTCTGGCAGACGATCCACTGCTCGCCCATCGCCTGGCTGGGAACCTTCACGCCTTCCGGCAACGGTTCGCCGGGGGAGATCATGCGAATGGCCAGAGGAAAAGTGTCCGGACGGACAAGGCGGCCGATGGCATCATCCAGTGAGCGCAGTTGTGCGGCAAGCGTGTCGTTCATAGTTGTGACTCCGGCATAGCGGAAACTCCGGTGCAGGTGAACTTGCAACGGGAGATCATACACCACGCAAAAGCCCCATCCGCAGCGGGATGGGGCTTTGACTTTCCATTCTCGTGGCGCGCTAAGTACGCTCCGCGAAAAAGCTAGTAGCGATAGGTCTCCGGCTTGTAGGGGCCTTCCACCGGCACGCCGATGTAGTCCGCCTGGCGCTTGGTCAGCGTCGTCAGCTTCACGCCAATCTTTTCCAGGTGCAGGCGCGCCACTTCCTCGTCCAGCTTTTTGGGCAGGGTGTAGACGTCCACGGCGTAGGTGTCGCGGTTCGCCCACAGGTCCAACTGGGCCAGCGTCTGGTTGCTGAAGCTGTTGCTCATCACAAAGCTAGGGTGGCCGGTGGCGCAGCCCAGGTTCACCAGGCGGCCTTCGGCCAGCAGGAAGATCGAGTGGCCGTCGGGGAAGGTGTACATATCCACCTGCGGCTTGATGTTGGTGTGCTTCACGCCCGGCGCGTTGACCAGCTTGTCCACTTCGATTTCGTTGTCAAAGTGTCCAATGTTGCAGACGATGGCCTGGTCCTTCATCTTCGCCATGTGCTCCAGGCGGATGATGTCCACGTTGCCGGTGGTGGTCACGTAGATGTCGCCCAGTCCGAGCGTGTCTTCCACGGTCGTCACCTGGTAGCCGGCCATGGCCGCCTGCAGTGCGTTGATAGGATCAATCTCCGTGACGATGACCCTGGCGCCCATGCCGCTCAGCGAAGCCGCCGAGCCCTTGCCCACGTCGCCATAGCCGCAGATGACGGCGACCTTGCCGGCCATCATTACGTCCGTCGCGCGCTTGATGCCGTCGGCCAGCGATTCGCGGCAGCCATACAGGTTGTCGAACTTGCTCTTGGTCACCGAGTCGTTGACGTTGATGGCCGGCACCAGCAGCGTGCCTTCTTCCTTCATGCGATACAGGCGATGCACGCCCGTCGTCGTCTCTTCGCTGACGCCGCGCCACTCCTGCACCAGCGCCTGCCAGTAGCGCGGATTCTCCGCATGCACGCGCTTCAGCAGGTTCTTGATCACCTGCTCTTCGTGCGACTCCGAGGGGCTATTCACCCAGTCCGAGCCCTTTTCCAACTCGTAGCCCTTATGGATCAGCAAGGTCACGTCGCCACCGTCGTCCACCACAAGCTGCGGACCAAGGCCTCCGGCGTGGCTGATCGCCTTCAGAGTGCAATCCCAGTACTCTTCCAGGCTCTCACCCTTCCAGGCGAAGACGGGAACGCCGGTCTTGGCAATGGCCGCCGCGGCGTGGTCCTGCGTGGAGAAGATGTTGCAGCTGGCCCAGCGCACGGTGGCGCCCAAGGCGGTCAGCGTCTCAATCAACACCGCCGTCTGGATGGTCATGTGCAGCGAGCCGGTGATGCGCACGCCCTTCAGCGGCTTTGCTGCCGCGTACTTGTTGCGAATGGAGAGCAGGCCGGGCATTTCGCTCTCGGCAATGCTGATCTCCTTGCGTCCCCACTCGGCCAGCGAGAGGTCGGCAACCTTAAAGTCTTGAACAGCGGGGGTAGTTTGCGTCACCTGGGAGAACCCTCCAGAGAAATTCTGATTCTGATTGCGTAGATGAATGGAAAATCTGCCACCGGGACCAACTGCCGTGGCAAGTCCCAACCAGTATCTTGATTATAGCTTTCAACTTGCGGATTCACCAATGCGACAGGCCGCCGGGGTACAAGACCTTTCCTGCGGCTCCGCTACGCGCCCGGCTTCAGGATGACGCCCATGCCGCGCGTTCCGCTGATGGCCACCGTAAAGGGCTCTTCCGTGCGGATGTGACGCACCGAGCCGATCTGCTCCACCGATGGCTGCCCGGCCAGCCATGCCCAGTCCACCAGGCCTTCGCCCAGGTCGGGATTGATGGTGAAGTAGGCGATGTGGAAGGCCGTCAGGTTCTGGAAGAAGTGGCTTCCCTGCGACGGCGTCACCCGCATGTCGCGGAAACCGGCCTCGACGATCACCCGCGCGCCGCTCACCTGGTCCCAGGTCACGGGAATCCCCAGCCACGGATTCTTCGACCCCCAGCGCCCCACGCCAATCAGGATGTAGGGCGTCTTTTCATGCACAAGCTCGGCGTTCAGCCGCGCCACTACCTCGGCCACCTCCACGCTGCTGGAGCGGTGGAAGCTCTCGTAGTCCACCACCACGACGTCGTGAATGTCCTCCATACGGCCGTTGCCCAGCACATGCGAGCTGCGGCACAGCACGTCTCCTGCGGCTGCGGCCTCCACGGCGGCATCCTCCGTGGCCCCGGCGCAGACCAGCGGCCGCATCTGCAGAAAGCCGAAGTCCGAAGGCGTCTCATGGTCGCCCATGCGCACCGCAAACTCGATCTCCACCGGTCGGCCCAAGGCCCCGGCGCCCAGTTTCTGCAAGGCATCCAGCAGTGCGGCCAGCGGAAACACATTGTGCTTGAGGATGGGCGCGAAGGTCACCACCCGCGCCCCGGGACGGCTGATGCCATCGCTGATGGCGTCGTTATCGCGTGAGTAGGTACTGGCAACGTAGTGCAAGGTGCCGTCGCGCTCGGCGTCGCGCAACGGGTAACGATGCTCGCGCAGATGTTCGACGCCGCTTACCGCCTCGTGCTCGGTTGCATCCAAATCCAGCGCCAGAAACTCCGTCTGCGAGTTCTTCAGAATATCCTCGACGCTACTGAACTGGATCATGTGGCGCGGATAGCGCGGACAAAAACTCAGAGCCTTGCCGCCATCCACCACCGTGCGCCCCAAGCCCAGTGCCACGGTGGCCACGCCGTCGTTCGGCTGCATCGGCTCCGCCGGGTAAAAGTTGCGCGAACGCAGCACGCCGGAGAAGTCCGGATAAAAGCGCGAGCCGTGCGCCGAGCCCACCAGTTCCTGAATCATCACCGCCATCTTCTCTTCTTCCAGCCGGAAGGGCGTGGCGCGGATGTAGGCCTTGGCCTGCACGGTAAACGTGCTGGCGTAGACGCGCTTGATCGCCTCGTAAAGCTCCTCGAGCCGCGTGTTCAGCTCGGCGTCGCGGTTGGCCAGCATGAACGTGTCGTAGACACCGGTGAATGGCTGGTACTGAGAGTCCTCCAGCAGGCTTGACGAACGCACCGCCAGCGGCACGCGCATAATGCGCAGGAAGTCCGCCAGCGCGGCGCGCAGCGTGCGCGGCAGGCTGGCCGCCAGAAAGCGCCGCAGCAGTTCCTCGTCATCCGTGCATGCAATGGCGAAGCCTTCCAGATTGTTCTCCGCCAGAAACTGCTCGAACAAATCCGTGGCGATGACCAGCGTGTTCGGCACGGAGATGCGCACGCCGGCAAAGCTGCGCGCCACGTCGTACTTATGCAGCAGATGCCGCACAAAGGTCAGCCCGCGCGCCTTGCCACCCAGCGAGCCCGAGCCGAAGCGCAGAAAGAATCCCGGCGAGGGACGAAAGCTCTCCGCCTGGAAGTCGCCCACCAGCACCTGCTTCTGCTCGCGGCGGTAATCGCGGATGGTCTGCACGCAGTAGCTGCGCAGTGCCTCCACGTCCTGGAAGTCGCGGGAGCGGCGCGGGCGCAGTTGCTCGGCCAGTGAGAGCTCTGTGCGCGCAATCAGCCAGTGGCTGATGTCATTGCGCTCGGCATGATAGCTCAGGGACTCCGCGGGGATGGTGCGCAACTGCTGCTCCATGGCGTCCAGATCGCTGGCCCGGGCCACCTCGGCGCCATTCGGCAGGCGGAAAACGAAATCTCCGAAGGCGAACTCCTGAGTCAGCAGCTTGCGCATGTCGCCCAGCAACGTATCGCTGCCCTTGCGCAGGAATGCAAACCCTTCGGCGTTGGCGCGCCCCTGGAATTGCGAGTCGCTCGATTGCAGCACAACGGGAATATCTGGAATCATGCGCTGCACCAGCCGCGCCAGCTCAAAGCCGGCATCGGGGTCCAAGTGCCGGTTGCGGGGAAACTCCACGTCGCTGACCACTCCGAAAAGATATCCGCGATAGAGTTCGACGATGACGGCCGCGCTCTCGTAGTCCCTGGCCAGCAGAATCTTGGGCCGCGCCCGCATGCGCACCAGCTTGTGCGCCAGGTTGTAGCCTTCGCTCATCGCCCGCCGAGACTGCGAGATCAGCGCGGTGTAGATCTCCGGCAGCAACGCGGAGTAGTAACGCACGTCGTCTTCCACCACCAGCACCACCGGCACGCCCATCTTCAGTGTGTCGTGCGCCACGTTCCGCCGGTCTTCCACGTATTTGACGATGGCCAGCAGCAGGCGCGGATTGCCCTGCCACAGGAAAACCTGCTCAATGCCCGGCACAGGCCCGCGCGCCAGCAACGCCTGCGCCTCCTTCTGATCGAAGGCCAGCACGGCGATGGGGATATCGAGCCCGGCGGCGCGCACGGCTTCGGCCAGGGCCAGGCAATCCATGTCTCCCAGTTGAATGTTGGCGACGATGAGATTGAAGCGCGGCTGCGCTTTGGCCAGTGCAATGGCCTCGGCGGCCGTGGAGACGTGAGTAATCTCCGGCGTGTGTTGCAGGTGCAACTCCAGCGACTGGCCGATCAGCAGCTCGTTCAGGCGGCCATCTTCGCGCAGGATGAAGGAATCGTAAAGACTGGAGACGAGCAGAATGTCCTGCACCCGGAAGGGCATCAGGTTCTCGAAGCCCTCAAAGAGGCGCTCCGTGTCGGAGAATTGCAACGAACTTTCCACCGTGGCCATGACGCGCCTTGCCAAAGCAGGGATTCACATCGCGCGTCATAGTATATGCCGCCGCGCCGGCTCCGTGCCGCGCCACCACCTTGGCAGGGGGGGCTAGGCGCAGGCATCGGCCTGCACCGCGCCCGCCGTTGATCGGAGGCGGCCCCTGGGGACCGCCCCCTTGTTGAGGGACTACTGCTGTGCCCACATCGGTGCGCGAGGATGGCACATCACGCAGTTGTTCAGCGGAAATGCCACCTTGAGATGGCACGCGCCGCAGTGGTGTCCCTCGATGTTGGAAAACATGGTGTACTGCACCTCGCTCTTCTTTGCCGTGCTAAATATCTCCGGATGGCAAAGTTCACAACCGTTCCACACCGCGTGCTTATGGTGAGAAAACTGGACCGGGCGCACCCAGTACTCTCCGGTTGTGATGTCGAAGTCTCCTCTGACCGGCATTCTCGGCTTGGCCGGCACAAAGCCCGCCAATTCATCCTCGGGCCGGACCAGGCCGCGCTCCTCGGCAGCCATCCAGTCCACGCCGAAGTTGGATTTCGGATACTTGGCCGTGTAGCTCTGGTAGTCATACTTCCGCACGCCGCGCTTTACCACTGCATGGCAGCGGTCGCACGCCGGCACATACTGATCGCTCACACAGGCGGCAAACACAACGTTGCCACCCACCACGCGCTTGCCGTCATGGCAGGCTCCGCAGTGGTAGCCCTTGCGGATACTCTCCTGCGTAATGCCGGTGCCATTGGCCGTCATGGCAAAACCAATATCCACATGGCACAGCCGGCAGGTGAACTTCGAGCGGTGCAGCCAGTGGTCGAATACCACCGGCCCGGGACTGCGCGCGGCATGGCTATCCAGCACGACGCGGCCGTACTGCGCGGGTGGTGGCGGCGCGGGCGGCAGATAAATCTGCGTCATGGCCATCCCGGTCATCAGCAGGACGGCAGCCAGCACCAGCACTCCGCTCTGCCTATTTCTTCTGGTTCCTCTTCGACTCCAGCACGTAAGCATAAAGACCTCGGCACATGTGCAGGCGCCCCAGGTAAACCTTGCGACGGGTCTCGTCCAGCTTCTCAATCTGCGGCGCCAGGGCGTCACAGCGCTGGACAAGGCTGGCCAGATCCTCCTCAGTGAAGCTCATGGCCTCCTGAGTCCTGGAGCAGATGCGGTCAAATTCTCTCTGCCATGCCTCCCTGGCCGGAGTCTGGGTTGCCGGTGGCGAGGTGCCCCGTGCCCCGTTCTGTGCGGCGCAAAGCAGGGTTCCCAACCCGAAAAACCCGGTCAGAAGGCACACGACGACGATGGCGCGCAGACGACGGTTCATCGCAGCCTCCTTAAGGTTGTACCGGTTTTGCGTGGCAGCGCTGGCAATCCATCAGCGGGAAGGCCACCGTGACGTGACATGCGCCACAGCTCCTGCCCTCGCTGATGTCCACCATGGTGTAGTGGCTGTTGCCCTTCTTCACTCCCATGAAGATCTCCGGGTGGCACAGCTCGCAGCCGTTCCACACCGTGTGCTTCTTGTGAGAGAAGATGATGTCCGGCATGCCTTCCACCTTGGCGTTCAGGTCAAAGTCCTTCTGCACCACCAGCGGATTCTTCGGCGTAAATCCGGCCAATACCGTCTGCGGCCTGATCAGTCCTAATTCCTCGGACTTCTCCCAGTCCACGCCGTTGCCGTAGCGCTCCTTGGGCAGCGGAGCGGTGAAGGTGGCAAAGTCAAAGTCGCTGGGTACACGCTTGCCCATGGAATGGCAGCGGTCGCAGCGCTTCTGTTCTTCATAAGTGAGCTTCTTGGTGCTGCACGCGGCAAAAATCGGCTTGCCGTCGTTGAGGGTACGGCCATTGTGACAGGCGCCACAGTAGTAACCACGTTCAATATCCGCGGCCCGGATGCCGGTACTACCGGCCTTCATGCCAAAACCCACGTCCACGTGGCAGACGCGGCAGGTAAACTTCGAGCGGTGAATCCAGTGTTCGAACACCACCGGAGCCACCTCATACTTTGTCGCATTATTGCTCAGCACCACCCTGCCGTACTCGTACGGCAGCGGACGCTTCTTCTTGGTGCCGATCTGTGCCAGGGATGGGATGGAAAAAAGCAGAATCAAGGCGAGGGTGACAAAGCGCTTGCGGTTCATCAGGAACCTCCTTCCCGATAGAACTTGGCTTCAAGGCATTGTGCCGAGGTCGGCAACTCGCAGCGCTGACTGATGAGTGAGTGTGCCCTGCCGCGTTTGCGACCGAGGCACAACGTCTGTCTGCCGTATAGCACTATTGTGGAAGAACCGCCGTGACCAATCTCACGTCCAAACGTGATAGTCAGGCACTCAACCTTGTCACCGTCACTGCGGAGCTTCCGATGCGAGCCAGAACAAAAAGACAAATCTCTGCCCGCAGGGGATTCTGTCCGGACGCACCAAAACCCTCTGCGCGTGCAGAGATCGAGGTGGAAAAAATAACTGGCGATAAAAGAAAAATACGCGCAACATCCCCTAAAGTGGCGGGTTATACTTCCCGTACGAAAACACTTTGCTGCGTCATGCGCGGCCGAACCCGCGTTGCCATGGGAGGAATGCTCATGAAGTCCCTCGATCGTAACCTCTTCCGATCCCTTCGCCATTTAGCGCTCTGCGCCGGCGCTGGTGCTCTCCTGGTGACTTCGGCTTCTGCCGGCACCACCTACCACGCCCCGGCGGCGCACGTCTCCGCACCTCATGTTTCAGCACCGCGCGCAGCTCCTGCGGCACGACCGGCTCCTTCGCGTCCTGCTCCGGCGGCCCGTCCGGCCCCTGCGTCTCGCCCGGCTCCGGCGTCGCGCCCTGCCCCAGCTGCTCGCCCCTCACCTAGCACTGGTGGCGGCCGTGGCGGCGCCAGCCAGCCTGCTGCCCGAGATGGCGGTGGCTCAGGCCACGTTCCTACCGCTGGTCCCGCTGGCGGCGGAGCTGGTCATGCTCCCACAGTGAATGGTGGCGGCGCTGGCCGTGGTCCCGTGGGTGGTCCTGCGGGTGGCGGTGCTGGCCGTGGTCCCGCCGGCGGAGCTGGCGGCGTGCATGGCACGGCGATGGGTGGTTACGGTCACTCGCCCAACGGCTTCAACTCTAGCCCGGGCCGCAATGGCGGAACCGTCATGCGTCGTCCCGGCGGCGGCGTCGCCGGCTTCCACGATGCCGGCCGCGGCATGGACGTACATCGCAACCTGGGCGGCGGACGCACCATCAGCCACGAACGTCCCGACCACTCCCGCGTGGTGGCCTATGGCCGCGGACGCGGCTTCGTGCAGCGCCCCTACATGTTCCATGGCCATGAGTTTGCCCGCCGCGATTTCTACGGCCACGGCTTCTATCATGGCGGATTCTATGGCCGCTACTACTTCCGTGGCGGCTTCATCAACCCCTACTATCCGCGCTTCTACTTCGGCGTCGGATTCTACGGCTGGGCCTACAATCCGTGGGCTTACCCCGTGGGCTTTGGCTGGGGCTGGGCGGGTGATCCGTGGTATGGCTTCTACGGCCCGTGGTTTGCTCCCTATCCGATGTATGCCGGTCCGGCCTTCTGGCTCACCGACTACATGATCGCCGCATCGTTGCAGGACGCGTACCAGTCCCGCATGGATGCCCAGGCCGATGCCGATGCCTTCCCGCCGCTTGAAGCGGGCCAGGGCCTCTCGCCGGAGGTCAAGGACCAGATCGCAGAGGAAGTGAAGCGTCAGATCGCGTTGGAGAACGCGGAGTCCATGACTGGCCGCACACAGGAGCCTGATCCGGCCTCCAGCAGCATTCAGCGCTCGCTGACCGACGGCATCAAGCACGTCTTCATCGCCGGCCAGAACCTCGATGTCGTGGATTCCAACGGCAACGAGTGCGGCCTTAGCGAAGGCGACGCCCTGCAACTGATCCCGGGCGGCGATCCGAACTCAACTACCGTCAACCTGGCCGTGCTGGCCAGCAAGGGTGGACGCGAGTGCGGCCGTGGCGCCGTCGTCGCGGTCAACCTGGCTGACCTGCAGGAGATGCAGAACCACATGCGCCAGACCATTGACGCCGGCATGCTGGAACTGCAGAAGAAGCAGGGTACCGGTGGATTGCCCGCGGCTCCGGCCTCGGCCCTGGCACCGCCCAACGAGTCGGTGCTGGCCTTGAACGCTCCGCCGCCGCCGACCGACAGTGAGATCGCCAGCCAGATTTCGCAGGAGTACACCTCTGCGGATCAGGCCGAGCGGGAAGCTCTCGGTGGAGCCCCGGCTCCCACCAGCAGCCTGAACCCGGCTCCTGGTTACTCGGCTCCGATGAGCGGTGCTCCCATGGGCGCGCCGCCAACGGTGACCCTGGGCCAGACTCCGGCGCAAGTCACCGGACTGCTGGGCCGCCCCAATAGCGTCGTGGATCTTGGCATCAAGAAGATCTACGTCTATCCCCAGATGAAGGTCACCTTCATCGGCGATCGCGTCACCGACGTCAACTGACCCGGCTTCGGCCGCGGGGCGCTCCGCGAGGAGCGCGTTCCGCGGCCGGGGCAACATTCAACGGCCCGCCTCGGCGGGCCATTTCTTTTGCGTGGCAATCTGCGGTCAAAACAACAATCGGCAGGATGCGTCTGCGGGGTGGTTTCCCTGCGCGGACGCTTCCTGCCGAAGTTTCGCCTCGGGCCGCCGCGGCCAGTTTCGGTCCATGGCGGCGGCCCTTCCAGCGGATGTTCTACTGCGATTTCCTACAACAGACCTCTTACACCAGTCCCTGATCCATCATCGCGTTGGCCACCTTCAGGAAGCCTCCGATGTTGGCTCCGGCCACCAGGTTGCCCGGCTGGCCGTAGGCGTGCGCGGTCTCAAAGCAATTGCGGTGGACCTCCACCATGATGCTGTGGAGCTTCTTGTCCACTTCCTCGCGGGTCCATGCCATGCGCTGGCTGTTCTGGGCCATTTCCAGACCGCTGGTGGCCACGCCGCCGCAGTTGGCAGCCTTGGCCGGTCCGTACAGCAGGCCGTGCTCCAGGAAGAGCCGCGTCGCCGGCAGAGTGCTGGGCATGTTCGCGCCTTCGCTCACCACCTTGCAGCCGTTCTTCACCAGGTTCTCGGCGTCCTTCAGGTTGATCTCATTCTGCGTGGCGCTTGGGAAGGCGCAATCGCCTTTCATCGCCCACAGAGGGTTGTGATCCATCTTCATGTCGGTGGGCACGTAGATGGCTTTCTTGAACCTGCCCACGTACTCCTGAATGCGGCCGCGCTGGACGTTCTTCAGCTCCATCACCCAGGCCAGCTTCTCGCGGTCAATGCCATCGGGGTCGTACACTACTCCGTTCGAATCGCTGCACGTCACCGGCTTCGCGCCCAGATCGAGCAGTTTCTCGATGGTGTACTGCGCCACGTTGCCGCTGCCGCTCACCAGGCAAACCTTGCCTTCCAGCGAGTCCTTGCGCGTCTTCAGCATCTCCTGCGCGTAGTACACGCAGCCGTAGCCGGTCGCCTCGGGACGAATCAGCGAGCCGCCCCAGTTCAGGCCCTTGCCGGTCAGCACGCCCACAAACTCGTTGCGCAGGCGCTTGTACTGGCCGTACAGGAAGCCGATCTCGCGTCCGCCCACGCCGATGTCACCGGCCGGAACGTCCGTGTCGGCGCCGATGTGGCGCTGCAGCTCGGTCATGAAGCTCTGGCAGAAGCGCATCACCTCGTTGTCGCTCTTGCCCTTGGGATCGAAGTCCGAGCCGCCCTTGCCGCCGCCCATGGGCAGCGTGGTCAGGCTGTTCTTGAAGACCTGCTCGAAGGCCAGGAACTTCAGGATGCCCAGGTTGACCGAGGGATGGAAGCGCAGGCCGCCCTTGTAGGGACCGATGGCGCTGTTCATCTGAATGCGGAAGCCGCGGTTGATCTGCATGTCGCCGTGATCGTCAAACCACGGCACCCGGAACATGATGACGCGCTCGGGTTCCACGACGCGCTCCAGAATGCGGGCGCTGCGGAACTCCGGATGCTTGTCCAGCACCGGGCGCAGGCTCTCCAAAACCTCCTGCACGGCCTGGTGGAACTCCGGCTCGGCGGGGTTCTTTGCCTTCACCTGGGCTAGGACATCTTCAATGTAGCTGGCCGGCTTGCTTCCGGCCCTTGTGGGATTCACTTCGGTTGGCATTTCTTACGCCTCCAGTTGGTTCGTACCATCTTCACTAAAATAGGGCTCCGGTGAGCCCTTGGCACGAAGGGGAGGAGGATGGAGCGGAGCGACGGCTGATGGTACAGCGCGCGAACGTGGCGCGCCCCGCCGCGGCGAACCAATACCACCAAACCGCTGGGGTAAAGGCGGGCCCGGAGGCCTTACTGTCCGGGGAGCGATTCTAGCACTCCCCGTTCCGGATGTGCATTAAATCCCGGGGCATCCAATGGCCGCCATGACGCATATCACCTGCGGCGGTGACGCGCATACAGAAGGGCACTCCCCGGGAGCACAGCCCATTCCGGGCCAGCCCCGCCGGCTTGCGCTCCCCCTGATTTTCGCCCTGTGGAATATGCCCGGAGCGGGCAGAGAGCCTTCCAGTTTCGCGGCGTTACCTTCGCAGTGCGACTTCCGTAACGCCAACAAGGAGGGAATCTTCTATCGGGCCCACTGGTTCGCCCACCAAGTCCGTGCGCTCCGGCCGGGTGACACACCGCGCCGTACTGGCCGCAGAAGCCCAATGAAGACGGCACGCCCCGCCTGGCCGAAGCCCGCGAGACGTGCCGAAGTATCTACCTGCCGGAGGCGAATTCCGGCATCGGACTAGAAGCGGTAGCCCAGGCCGGTGCCGACGTTGGTGTACCAGGGTGAATGCCGTCCCCATGGCATCACCTGGATATCAACCTGCGCCACGCGCCAGTAAATGCGGCGGGTCAGCTGCCAGTCCACACCGCCGCCAAAGCGATACGTGAAGCCGTCTTCGGTCAGACTCTTGCCTGCCGGCGCCGGCGGATGATGATCGCTGGCGTACATGCCATCCGAATTCTGCACGGCAAAGCCTGCCTGCAATATCCCATAAGGACGAATCTTGCCCGTCAGTATGTTGACCTTCGGACCCACCGTCCCGCTGAACTGCTTCACGCTGTACGAACTGCCAAATACGAAATCTCCCACCGCCGACAGTTCCACGTGCGGGAACACGCTCTTCGTGTAGGCAACTTCCCCGCCGTTGAATCGGTTATCGGTGAAGGTATTGCCGTAGTCCGGATATGTGACCAGAAAGCCAACGTACACATCGCTTTTCGAAGTCTCATGCGGAACGGTTGGAACCTGTGCCAGCGCACCTGCGGCCAAAAGTAGAACGGAAACTGTAACGGCAAGTATCTTCATTGTGCCTTTCCCTGTATCTTGTCTGGTTTCGCGTTGCAGGCTGTTGGGCAGTTCCCAGGTTTTGCGAATGGGCAGCCCTGTTAATTTCATGCAATTATATCCAGAAATCGCGCAGCTCAAAATGAGAAACCAATATATTTCGGGAAAAGCTCAACTCACTCGAACTCTGCCGCTCTCGATCCTCGCCTTATCCCCCGTTACACGGCCCACGCTGTGATATTGAAACCACGCACGCTCCATATCGTCCACTGTGAAAAAGCTCCACCAGTCAGGCACCATCGGAGATGGCATCCCGCCCCACGCCAGCCTCACCTACCCACTGCCGGCGACGGCGACCTTCACCTTCTTGTCCACCTGTCTGCTTCGGCTGCATGCACCACCCGTCCCCGCTCGAGCACTACGCGCGCCGCTCTACGCTCGTTCCGCGCGCAGACCAGGCCAGAATAGCAGTCACTTCAGCCGGTCAACAGACCCGAAGGTGCTGCCCGGCCCGTGTTTTCGCCCTACCGGAGAAGCTGATATTCTTCCACTGACTCACTTGCCCATCCGGACGGGGACCATTGGACTTCCAGGTGGGGCAATACACCTGCGATCTTGTGGCGGAATTCACCGTCCTGCAATGTTCACGCCCGCCGGGCCCAGGGCTGCGCCTACCAGCGTGGCGAGGAAAGATGAATCTTATGAGAAAAGCTCTGATCACGGGAATTACGGGCCAGGACGGCTCCTATCTGGCCGAACTGCTGCTCCACAAAGGGTATGAGGTGCATGGCATCAAGCGGCGCAGCTCCCTGCTCAACACCGACCGCATTGACCACCTCTACCAGGACCCGCATGATCTGGGCCTGCGTCTGGTCCTCCACTATGGCGACATGACAGACACCAGCAGCCTGACGCGCATCATCCAGGCTGTGCAGCCCGACGAGATCTACAACCTGGCCGCGCAGAGCCACGTCGCCGTCAGCTTCGAAGAGCCCGAGTACACTGCCAACGCAGACGCCATCGGCACCCTGCGCGTGCTGGAGGCCATGCGCATCCTCGGCATGGAAAAGACCGCGCGCTTCTATCAGGCCTCCACCAGCGAACTCTACGGCAAGGTGCAGCAGATTCCACAGTCGGAGGCCACGCCCTTCTATCCGCGCTCGCCCTACGCCGTGGCCAAGCTCTACGCCTACTGGATCACCGTTAACTATCGTGAGGCCTACGGCATCTACGCCTGCAACGGAATCCTCTTCAACCACGAGTCGCCGGTGCGCGGCGAGACGTTCGTCACCCGCAAGATCACTCGCGGCCTGGCGCGCATCAAGGCCGGCCTGCAGCAGACCATCTACATGGGCAACCTGGATTCTCTGCGCGACTGGGGCCATGCCCGCGACTACGCCGAGATGCAGTGGCTGATGCTGCAGCAGGAAAAGCCCGAGGACTTCGTCATCGCCACCGGCGAGCAGCGCAGCGTGCGCGAGTTCATCAACATCGCCGCCGCCAAGCTCGATATCCATCTCACCTGGTCCGGCTCCGGCGTAACGGAGAAGGCTCACGACGCCGATGGCAAGCTCCGCGTCGCGGTGGATTCCCGCTACTTCCGCCCCACCGAGGTGGAAACCCTTCTCGGCGACCCATCCAAGGCCCGCACCAAGCTTGGCTGGCAGCCCAGGACCAGCTTCGACCAGCTGGTCACCGAAATGGTGGAGTCCGATTACGAGCTGGCCAAGCGCGACTCTCACGCCCGTGCCGGCGGCTTCAAGGTCGTCACCCGCTATGAGTAATTTCGTACAGAAAGACGCGCGCATCTTCGTCGCCGGCCACCGTGGCCTCGCCGGATCGGCCATCGTGCGCCGCCTCGGCGCGCTCGGCTATACGAATCTTCTGCTGCGCACGCGCAAGGAGCTCGATCTGCTGGACGCCTCGGCCGTCGAGTGGTTCTTCCAGACCGAGCGCCCGGAGTTTGTCTTTCTCGCCGCCGCCAAGGTCGGAGGCATCCTCGCCAACCGCGACTTCCCCGCCGACTTCATCGCGGAAAACCTGCGCATCCAGTCCAATATCATCGAGAGTGCGCATCGCGCATCGGTCCGGCGATTGCTCTTCCTCGGCTCCAGCTGCATCTATCCGCGCCTGGCGCCGCAGCCCATTCATGAGGATCAACTCCTGGCCGGGCCGCTCGAGTTCACCAACCGTTCCTACGCCATCGCCAAAATCGCCGGCATTGAGATGTGTTGGGCCTACAACCGCCAGCACGGCACCCAGTATCTTGCCGCCATGCCCACCAACCTCTACGGCCCCGGAGACAGCTACGACCTGAGCAACTCGCACGTCCTGCCCGCGCTCATTCGCAAGGTACACCAGGCCAAGGAGGCGGGCGCCAGTGAACTCGTCGTTTGGGGCACGGGCACTCCGCTGCGCGAATTTCTTTATAGTGACGACATGGCCGACGCCTGCGTCTTCCTGCTCAACCTGCCGGAGGCCCAATACACCGCCATCACCGCGGATGCGGAGCGCGCGCCGCTGGTCAACGTCGGCTGCGGCAGCGACCTCAGCATCGCCGAGCTGGCCCACACCGTCTGCCGCGTCCTTGCATTCCCCGGCCGCATCGTCTTCGACACCACCAAGCCCGACGGCACGCCTCGCAAGCTGATGGATAGCTCGCGCCTCTTTGGGCTGGGATGGCGTCCGCAGGTCGCGCTCGAAGAAGGCATCCGCCGCGCCTACTCGGACTTCCTCGTCCGCGAGCGCGCGGGTGGGTGATAACGCTTGACGTTAATAACGCGATGCGTTATGTTTCTCATGGGCGCGAGCTTCCATGATTAAGAGCTTCAAAGATGCCGACACAGAGCGTCTCTGGAATACCGGCAAAAGCCGCCGTATTCCGGCCAGCCTGCGCAATGTGGCATCCCGGAAGCTGGCATGGTTGGATAGCGCCACATCGTTCGATCATTTTCGCGTGCCTCCGGCAAATCATCTGGAAGCTCTCACCGGAGACCGTAAAGGCCAGTTCAGCATTCGCATCAACGATCAATTTCGCCTGTGTTTTCGCTGGCAGGACAACAACGCCTGCGATGTGGAGATCGTGGATTACCACTAGGGGGAGCCACCATGGCCAAGAAGGTTTTTGCCGTTCATCCCGGAGAGATTCTCCGCGAGGAGTTCATGCGGCCACTCGGACTGAGCAGCTACCAGCTCGCCAAGCAACTGCATGTCTCCGCACCGCGCGTAAACGACATCGTGTTGGAGCGCCGGGCGATCTCGGCCGACACGGCGATCCGCCTGGCACGCTACTTCGGTGGCGACGCCCAGACCTGGATGAACCTCCAGGCCACCTACGACCTGGTGCAGGCCGGCAAGAAGGTTGATCCCACCAGCATCCAGCCGCGCGCGGGCCGGAAGTCAGCTTAAAGGACCGCGGCCATGATTGATATCCACTGCCATCTTCTCCCCGACGTTGATGACGGCGCCAAGAGCTGGGAGGTCACGCTCGAGATGTGCCGCATGGCCGCCGCCGGCGGCACCACCCACATCGTCGCCACGCCGCACGCCAACTACGAGTATCGCTACGACCGCGCCGCGCACCTGGCCCTGCTCGACGAAGTGCGCACCCGCATCGCCGGTCTCGGCATCAACCTCGCGCTCACCCTCGGCTGCGACTTCCATCTCTCGTTTGAAAACATTGAGGACGCCCTCGCCAACCCCACGCGCTACACCATCGGAGACACCCGCTACCTGCTCATCGAACTCAGCGAGTACACCGTCTTCCACGTCACCGACTCCATCTTTAAACTTCGCAGCGCGGGCCTTGAGCCCATCCTCACCCACCCGGAGCGCAATCCCGTGCTGCTGAAAAAGCAGGAGCTCGTCCGGGAGTACGTGGATGCCGGGGTCCAGGTGCAGATCACCGCCAACTCGCTCACCGGCTTCTGGGGGAGACATCCGCAGAAGATGTGCGAATCGCTACTCCACCAGGGTCTGGTGCACTTCATCGCCAGTGACGCGCACGGCCTGCGGGGACGTCCCCCGTTGCTGGCGGCAGCGCACAAGGCCGCCGCGAAGCTCGTCGGCGAAGCCGCGGCCAATCGCCTTGTTGAGGACAATCCGGCCGCCGTGCTCGCCAATCAACCCCCGCTCGGGTAGGTGGCGGCAATTCTCCGGAGTTTTTTCCCATCGCGCTCATAGAAGTTTGTTATCCCCTGGCCACTCGGCCGGGTCACCACCGATCCACGCGAATCCCATTCTGCCGGCCGACTTCCTGTAAGCCGCACATAATACGGAACCAATGCGCTTCCCCGCGCCATTTCTTTCTCGCCATCCACCTCGACGTGTTCCGCGAGTTGCGGTTATTCACACGTTAGAAACAAATATGATGACGCTGATAAAGAAAAGGAATTGGCTCGAACCACGGAAGCCAGCTACGCTCACTCATCCGATTCCAAATCAAGATGTCAGCAAGAAGAGACATCCTTAGCAGCACCCATTTGATTTACCGGGAGAAAATCATTGTCCTTTAAACGCCTTGCCCTGAAGGCGGTGGGAGTACTTCTCATCGCATGTGCCCTGCCCCTAGCCATGGCCGCTCAAACCTCTGACACGGACAAGAAGCTCATAGAGTTGGAGAAGCAGTTGGACGCCCTTAAGGCGCAGATCGAAGCAATGAAGGCCGCCCCGCCGGCTGCGGCTCCGGCCGCAACGGCCACCGCGGCGCCTGCACCGGCTGCGGCTCCGGCTGCTGCGCCGGCAAAGGATCCCCTGGCCGGCATCTCCAGCGTACTTGGTGGCGTCAACCTCACCGGCCTGGTGGATGCCTATTACGGCTACAACGCCAATCATCCGAATCTCGCCAACAATGGCGGCACTCTCAACGAGCCCTTCACCTTCGTCAACAACCAGTTCTCGCTGAACCTGCTGGAACTGCAGTTGGACAAGCCGGTGGACAAGGATTCGCGTCTCGGCTTCCGCACCGCCTTCTTCTGGGGACAGGCCGCCAACGCCGTCAATAACGGCGGCAGCTCGTACTTCACGCCGGACCTTGCGTCCAACGCCGCAGGCGCGTCGCAGTACCTGAAGGAAGCCTATCTTTCTTACTACGCGCCCATCGGCAAGGGCCTGCAGTTGGACGTGGGCAAGTGGGCTACTCCGGCCGGCGTCGAAGTGATTGAAGGCAACCAGAACAACAACTACTCGCGCGGCCTGCTCTTCAGCTATGCCATTCCCTACTACCACATGGGAGCCCGCGCCAAGTACGTCTTCAATGACAAGTGGACCGTGACCGGCTACATGACAAACGGCTGGAACAACGTGATCGCCAGCAACAGCGGCAAGACCGGCGGCGTCAGCATTGCCTACAGCCCGAACAAGAAGCTGACCATCACCGAGAACTACCTCGGCGGTCCGCGTGACTTCTTCGGCACGGATAACAACAGCGCGTGGAGCAACCTGTTCGACACGGTCGTCACCTACAGCCCCACCACCAAGCTCTCCCTGGCCGCCGAGGCTGATTACAACCGTATTGAAGAGTTCTGGAAGGCCAACCAGTACACCAACAAGCCTGCCGATTACACTGGCGTGGGACTCTTCGCCAAGTACCAGGTCAACCCCAAGGTTGCCGTGGCCGCACGTTATGAGTTCCTGAACGACCACGATGGCTTCGCCACGCCGATCTCTTATTACGGCATCGCCACGGGGCAGCACATGAATGAGTTCACGGCGACCGCCGAGCGCAAGTTCGCCGGCCACCTCATCTCCCGTCTGGAGTATCGTCACGATTCCTCCAGCCAGGACTTCTTCGCGCGCGGCAACCAGTTCGGCGCCGTCAAGGGACAGTCCACGGTAGACGTGGGCCTGATCTTCGTTCTGGAGCCGAACAACTAAGCAATCTCCTCGGTGGGCTCCGCGCCTTCATCCGGCCGGAGCCCGCATTTTTCACCTTTGCTGAATCATTTACCGGGAACCTTAACAGCAGCGCGATAGACAAACATTTCTCAGGAGATTCCGATGGCCGACGCGACGAAGACCGGAACCGTTGAAATGCAAAAAACTCTGGGCCTCACTGGGCTGACCATGAACGCCATGGCGCTCATCGCCCCCGGAGCCTTCCTCTGGCTCACCTTCTACATTCAGGCGACCACCGGCACCACCGGCCCCGCCATGTGGGCTGGCATCGTGCTTGCCTTGCTGCTCTGTTTGGCTACCGCCGTCTGTTACGCGGAGATGGCCAAGCTCTACCCCGGCACCGGCAGCTCGTACTACTTCGCCGAGCAGAGCTTCCTCAACCATGACAAGGCCTGGAGGTTTGCCCGCCTCTCCAAGTTCATCGTCGGCTGGGGCTCGCACCTCTATTATTGGATTTACCCCGGCGTGATGGTCGGCACCATGGGCATCCTCTGCGGATACCTGGTCGGCACCTTGTGGCCCAACTTCATGAGCGCCAGCAACCCCGGCCCGCTCTTCATGGCCTCGGTCGCCGTCGTCTTCAGCTTCGCCATCGCCTACATCGCCTATCGCGGAGTCAACGGTTCCACGGCGGTCAACATCGGCATCAACGTCATTCAGATCTCGGCGCTGATCGTCTTCGCCGTGCTCGCCCTCGGCTATCGCAGCAGCCACCCGGCCGGCTCGCCGGGACGCCAATTCGACTCCACCACCGGCGCCAGCTACACCTACGAGTTCGCCACCACCACCACGGTCGCCAACGGCGTCTCCACCGATACCATCGTGCGTGATGCCAACCAGGTTCCGCAGCCCAAGCTCGATGCCGCCGGCAAGCCCGTTCCCTTCATCCTCAGCTACGCCTCCAGGGACGCCTCGGGCAACTTCCTGGCGCATGAAAACGCCAAGAGCGTCGTCAGTCCGCACAAAGTCAGCTGGGTCTTCCTGCAGGCAACCGTCGCCATCCTCATCCTCGTCGGCTTTGAGTCGGTGACGGCCATGGGCGGCGAAGCCAAGAACGCCAAGCGCGACATTCCCATCGCGGTCATCGTCAGCCTCCTGGTGCAGGGCGTCTTCTGCTACCTCTTCGAATACTTTGCCGCCAACTATTTCCTGAACAACGGCTATAGCATGCAAAGCGCCTCCAACTCGGCGGCGCCCATCGGAGACATGATGATCCTGGTCGGCGACTCGCTCTTCGGAGCCGGCCGCGGACGCATCTTCATGCTCTTCGAAGCCTTCACCGTCTTCCTCGCCCTCATCGGCACCACGCTCAGCTGCATGAACACCGGCGCGCGCGTGACCTACTCCATGGGCAAGGATCGCGAGGTTCCCGAGCACTTCGGCTTCCTGCACGGCGATAACCTCTCGCCGCACCGTGCCATCTGGACCCTGGCCATCATCTCGGCCGTCGTCGGCGTCATCGCCGTCGTCATGCCCTTCGGTGATGCCGGCGCCCCGGCGGATTCGGTCATCGCCGCCCTGCCGCATGGACTGTTCAGCAGCTTCGGCTACACCACGCACGATAAAATGGCCGCGCTGCCCAACTCTTTGCTCACCGTCACCCTGGCCAGCAACTTCGGCACGTTCCTGCTGTACGCCCTCAGTTGCATCACCTGCATGGTGGCCTATCACAAGCATCCCAAGTTCAGCCTGGTGCGCCACTTCTTCATTCCGGTCTTCGGTCTGCTGGCGAACCTGGCTTGCATGATTGCTTACCTGGTCGGCCCGTTCCTCGGCATCGGCACCAAAATGGAGCCGCTGCTGGCCCTGGGACTCGCCTTGGTCTGGGCCATTTACGGTGCGGTGTACTTCGTCGTCTCGTCCAAAGCCACCGGACGGACGACGCTGGTCACTTCTCGTTAGGCCGTAACACGCCTCCACCGGCCGGAGTGCAGACGGGAGTCTCTCGTCTGCACTTTGCCGCGTGTGGGCCATACCCGGCGCACAGCGCGCCATTGTTTGGATTGGGCCCCATGCTCGAACTTGAATTTGCCGAAGCTACCGACCGCGGTCCCGTGCGTGAGCTCAACGAGGATTTCGTCGGCCACAGCCTGCCGCCGGATGCGCAGCAGGCCCGTGCGCGAGGCTTCCTCTTCGCCCTTGCCGATGGCGTCGGCGGCCAGGAAAAAGGCGAAGTCGCCTCGCAGATGACCGTGGACACGCTCCTGGCCGAATACACCCGCCCCACCCCGTCGGCTGAGGCTCCTGCCATACGCCTCGCCCGCGCCGTCGAGCGGGCCAACACCGCCGTCTATGAGGCGGCACACGGCGGCATCGCCAGCACCCTTGTCGCCTGCGCCCTGCGCTATGACCGCGCCACCATCGTCCACGTCGGAGACTCCCGCGCTTATCTCATCCGCAACGGCCACGCCCAGCGCCTTACCCGCGACCACACCGTCGCCGGCGAGCAGGTTCGCATCGGTCTTTTTACCGATCAGCAGGCGCGCCGCAGCCCCGCGGCCAGCACGCTGACGCGCTCCATCGGCATCAACCTCTTCGTTTCACCAGAGGTCGGCGAGCACCAGTTGCGCCCGAATGATCTGCTGCTGCTCTGCTCCGATGGATTGCACGGCGCCGTCGGCGACGCGGAGATTGCACGCACCCTTTCCACCATGCCCCGCCTGCAGGAGGCTGCCATGCGCCTGATCGCCATTGCGAACCAGAGCGACGGCGGCGATAATGTCAGCGTTCAACTGATTCGCGTCAAAAGCGTGGAGGCCGTCGGAATGTATCGCGGACGCCCCTACCGCCTGCACGCATGAGTTCTTCATCCTCGTCCATGCACCCCGGAGCCCAGGCATGATCAGCGTTCACGCCGGCGACAAGCTCGACCACTACCAGATCGAGAGCCTCGTCGCGCGCAGCGGCATGGCTTCCATCTTCCGCGCCACCGATCTCCGCGACGGCAAAACCGTCGCCATCAAGATTCCCCACCCGGAGATGGAGTGCGACCCCATCTTCTTCGAACGCTTCCAGCGCGAGGAGGAGATCGGCAAAAAGCTCGACCACCCCGGCGTCATGAAGGTCTACCCGAACGATCAGCGCCGCGATCCCTACATCGTCATGGAGTGGGTCGAAGGCCGCCTGCTGCGCCAGCTCGTGCAGGAGCAGCGCCCCATGCCGCCGGAACGCGCCATCGCCATCGTCGTGCAGATTTGCCGCGCCCTCGAACACATCCACGGACACGGCGTCATCCACCGCGACCTGAAGCCGGAAAACATCATGATTGACGAGCATGACGGCATCAAGGTCATTGACTTCGGCATCAGCGCCAACGTCGGCTCCCGCCGCATCACCTTCGCCAAACTCAGTGACACCATGGGCACCCCGGACTACATCTCTCCCGAGCAGGTGCAGGGTGGCCGCGGAGACGCACGCAGTGACGTGTACGCCGTCGGCGTCATGCTCTACGAGATGCTCACCGGCCAGGTTCCCTTCACCGGCTCCAACCCCTTCGTCATCATGAACAACCGGCTGCTCAACAACCCCATCCCGCCGCGTGAGTTGAACCCGGCCATCACTCCGCAGATGCAGGAGGTTCTCTACCGCGCGCTCGAGCGCGTGCCCTCCAAGCGTTACCGCAACGCACGCGACTTCGCCCATGACCTCGAGCACCTCGACGAAGTCGTCCCCACCGACCGCCAGGAACTGCACGACTGGCAGCGCCAGCGCTCGCCCTGGCTGCGCCGCGTCCTTCTCTACGTCGGACTCGCGCTCATCCCCATCGCCATCTTCGCCCTGCTGCTTTGGGTGGCCCGCCATGCGTAAGCCGAACAACTTCGCCGCCCCAACCGATCGAGCGGATGCCTTTGTTTTTGCGTCTGTACCTGCGGCTGCGTTTTCACAAACCATCACCCATTCCAGCCGCGGTGTCATCCCGAGCGGAGAATCCGGCAGGGATTCGCAGTCGAGGGATCCCTACTCCATCGCCGCCGCCCATCGAGCGTTCCTGCTTCACCGCGCCGGAGAAATCCGATGAAGGCCGCCGCGCTCTTTCTTCTCTTTGCCGGAGCTCCCCTGGCCTTCGCGGCCTTTGCCCTGTTGCCGCCATCGCCTGCGCGCATGGGATTTGTCTTCGCCGCCCTCGCCGTGCAACTCCTCGGACTGGTCCTTGCCTTCCGCGCCTACTACACACACACGCAGGGCTCAGGAGGCGAACAATGACCTCCGCCGACTTCACGACCCTTGCCGCCGCCCTCTGCCTGCTCGTCGCACCGCTCGCGCTCGCCGGGCTCGCCCTGATGAACGCCGGCTTCTCACGCTCGCGTTCAGCCGCCCACGCCGTGCTCTCCGCGCTGGTGGCCTCGGCCTCGGCCGCCATCGGATTCCTCGTACTGGGGTGCGTATTCTTCGGCGCGCCCTCGCGCACCATCACCGTGCACGGCCTACCCTGGGGAGTTCTCGGCTCGGCTCACACCTTCCTGCGCGGCGTTGATTTTCATTCCGCCCAACTGGCGCTCTCCGCTGGATTCCTGCTCTTCGCCGCCGCCTTGGTTGCGGTCATTCCCCTCGGCAGCGGAGCCGACCGCTGGCGCATCTACCCCATGGCGCTCTCCTCGGCACTTGTCGCCGCCCTTCCCTTCGCCATCTTCGCCAATTGGATCTGGGGTGGCGGCTGGCTCTCTCAAATCGGAGCCCTGGATGCCGGAGGTTCATCGGCCATCGCGGCCGTCGGCGGCCTCTCCGCGCTCTCCATCACATGGCTGCTCGGCCCGCGCCAGGGCAAGTATGACGATGGCGGCATGGCTCTGCCGGGACACAACATGGTCATGGTGCTCTTCGGCTGCCTGTTGACCTTTGCCGGATGGATCGGCCTGACTTCGGCTGCGGCGCTCATCTTTAATGGGGGAGCGGCCACGCCCGCATCCATCCCACTGATCGCGGCCAACACGCTTCTCGCGGCCTCCGCCGGATTGCTCTCCACCCTCTGGGTCACGCGCTCGCGCTATGGCAAGGCCGATGCCTCGCTCTGCGCTAACGGCTTTTTGGCCGGCATGGTCGCCGCCGGAGCCGCTTGCCACATCATCCTCCCCGTGGAGGCAGCCGCCATCGGACTCGCCATCGGCGTCATCTTGCCCTTCAGCGTCGAGTGGCTGGACATCCTCGGCCTGGACGATCCCAGCGGTGCCATCACGGTCTTCGGCGTCGCGGGCCTGTGGGGCACCTTCGCCGCCGGAGCTCTC
>CAVRDQ010000028.1:0-21520 GCA_963719655.1 uncultured Acidobacteriota bacterium
GTGATTGGCCCGCCGCACGCGCCACAGTTGGCCGCCGGGCATGGCAATGCGCCACTCCACAAGATTGTCAATGCAGGTGCCCCAGCGCACGGCCATCTTGCCACCGGCGTTTTCCGCAATGTTGCCGCCCAGGGTGCAGGCCCAGGCGCTGGTGGGATCGGTGGCAAAGACCAGCCCATGCTCGTGGGCGTGCTCCATGGCTTTTTCGGTGATGACGCCGGCCTCGGCCTCCATGACCGGGGCGGTGACCTTGGCACCGTTGTCGAGCAGGAATTCCTCGTCGCGAATGGCCCGGATGCGGTTGAGCCTCTCGGTGTTCACCACCACGCAGCCCGCGCGCAAGGGAACGGCTCCGCCCGTCAGTCCCGTGCCGGCGCCGCGCGGAACCACCTTGAGTCCCAGCCTGGCGATGGCCACCAGCAGCGGACCCACCTGCGCCTCGTCATCCGGAGTGACCACCGCCAGCGGCACAAACAAGCGCCAGTCGGTGGCGTCCGTGGTGTGGGCCACCAGCGTGAAGGGATCGAACAATACGTTGCGCGTGCCGACGATGGGGGCCAGCGCGTGGCGCACGCGATTGCGCTCGCCGGGCGTCTGTTCAATCTCCGTGCGGAAGTCGGCGAAGAGCTTGCGGCACTGCGCCAGGATGTCCAGCACCCGCGGGTCGCCCTCGGCCTTCGCGGAGATGATCTCCAAGTCTTTGGCCGCGTTGCCGAAGAAGCGGCGCCGGCGCTGCGCGCTGGTCACCAGCTCCTCGTACAGGTAAGGGTTGCGGCGGTGGATCAGCACCTCTCCGAAGAGGCGCATGAGGATGCGGGCGCTGCGTCCGGTGACGCGCGCGCTGCGCAACTCGTCGAGGGTGCGTACGGTGGCCTCGCCCAGCAGGAAGCCGACGGCCTGCGCGTCGGAGGCCGAAGTGTAGTTGTAGGGAATCTCGCGCGGGCGCTGGGTGGCCGCGGCAGAAGCCTCACCTGGGTTGTAGCTGGATGCCATATGTCAGGGTAGCAAATTCAGGGGCGGGGAAGAAGAGCCGGGGCGAATAGCAAGAGAAAGGCCCGGAACCGAAGTTCCGGGCCTTTGCGATGCCTGGTGCTTAGACAGCCTGAACGTTCTCGGCCTGGAAGCCCTTGGGGCCCTTGACCACGTTGAACGAAACTGCCTGGCCTTCCTGAAGGCTGCGGAAGCCGTTGGTCTGAATCGCGGAGAAGTGGACGAAAACGTCCTCTCCGTTCTGGCGGCTGATGAATCCGAAACCCTTGGCGTCGTTAAACCACTTCACTGTTCCCTGTTCCACTTGTGTTTCCTCTTTTGTGTTTTGTTATTTTCAATTTCTGCTGAGTAGATCGGAGGCAACTACGAGTGGAGCGCGGAAGTGTTTCGGCGTTACCAGCTCAAAATCGCTACGCTCAACCTAAGCGAGACTTTGATAGACCGAGTATACCTCGGTTTCGCAATAAAAGGGAAATTATCTTCCGGAGGGGCGAAATCGTCCCCCTGCACCTCAATTCTATCCCATTGCCGTAAGCTCCATCCTTGCCAAGGTTTGCGCCGGCTGCACGCACCGCCTCCGGCGTTGTAGGATAGTGGCACTTTGTAGCGGCACTTTGTAGCAATGGAGAGTGTTATGTCGAACGCATTGGCGGGACTGGAACCCCGCGAGGTTTGGAAGCACTTTGAGGCGCTGGCGGCGATTCCCCGTCCCTCCGCCAAAGAGGCAGCGGCGCGCGCGCACGTGCTGAAGCTGGCTGCCGCACAGGGACTGGAAAGCTTCGTGGATCCGGCCGGCAACGTCGTCGTACGCAAACCGGCCAGCCCGGGACGCGAAAAGGCTCCCGTCACCGCCCTGCAGGGGCACCTCGACATGGTGTGCGAGAAGAACGAGGGCACGGACTTTAACTTCGACACCGACGGCATCCGCATGGTGCGCAAGGAAGACTGGCTCTACGCCGACGGCACCACCCTGGGCAGCGATAACGGCATCGGCGTGGCCTCCGCCCTGGCCGTCATGGAAAGCAAGACCATCAAGCACGGCCCCATGGAATTCATCTTCACCGTTGAAGAAGAAACGACTCTCGGCGGCGCTTCGGCCTTCCAGCCCGGAGTGCTGAAGGCCCACTACCTGCTCAACCTGGACAACGAAGAGAAGGGCACGCTCTGCATCGGCTGCGCCGGTGGATTGAACACTCGCGCCCGCCGCAAGGTCAGCTTTGTTCCCGCCAAGGGCAACGCCGCCTACCGCATCAAGGTCAGCGGCCTCAAGGGCGGACACTCCGGCGTGGACATTCACCTCGGCCGCGGCAACGCCGTGCGCATCCTGGGCGGAACCCTGCAGATCGTCAACGAAGCGGTTGCCGTGCAGTTGGCCGACCTCAAGGGCGGCAGCGCGCACAACGCCATCCCGCGTGAGGCCTGGGCCATCATCGTGACCGATGCAGCGAATGAGACCAAGTTGCGCGAGGTTGTAGCCGCCTACGCCGATGACGTGAAGGTGGACCTGGGCGGCTTTGACGCCGGACTGGAGATCTCCGTCGAGAAGGCCGCGCTGCCCGCGCAGGTCCTCGCCCACGCCGATGCCGCCGCCACCGTGGACCTGATGGCCAGCCTGCATCACGGAGTGCTGGCCATGAGCCCGGACGTTCCGGGCCTGGTGCAGGATTCCACCAACGTCGCCACCGTCAGCCTGAAGGATGGCGTCGTGGAGATCGTCACCAGCCAGCGTTCGGCCATTGAAGGCAGCAAGAACCTGGCCAAGCGTTTGGTGGCCACCAGTTGCCGCCTGGCCGGATTTGAGACCGAACACGCCGCCAGCTATCCCGGATGGAAGCCCGAGCCGGAGAGCGACATCGTGCGCAAGTCGAAAGCGGTCTTCGAGAAGATGTACGGCTCCACTCCGAAGTTGATTGCCATGCACGCCGGCCTGGAAACCGGAGTCCTTGGCGTGCACTATCCGCAGATGCAGATGATCAGCTTCGGTCCGCAGATCGAGTTCCCGCACAGCCCCGGTGAGCGCGTGCAGATCTCCTCGGTGGCCGAGTTCTGGAAGTACCTGACGGCGGTGCTGGAGACTTTGTAAGCTCTTCGGCGCGGCTTGTATCAGGCGCGAAATAGTTGGTTGTAAGAAGTTGGTTGTAAGAAATTGGTTGTAAGAAATAAAGCGGCGTCCATGGCGGACGCCGCTTTTTCTGCGTCCAGTGGAGTACCTAGTCGGCGGCAGCCCCGGTGCGTTCGCGTTCCTCGCACAGCGCCTGCATCCGTACGGCGGCCGCGGCCAGCGCCTGCTGCAATCCGGCCAAATGTTCTTCCGTGCTCAGGTAGCTGATGATCATCATGCGCAGCACGCTCTGGCCTCCGGCGTGGGTGCGGCTGATCCAGTAGTGTCCATCGCGGTTGAACTCGTCGAGAAACTCCTGGTGCAGGCGGTCGGCCTCGGCCACGCTCACTCCCTCCAGCCCCTTCAGCCGGAAGTTGAGGATGGGCAGGGTCTGCGGAGCGGCCAGCGAGAAGTGTTCGTTGTGTTCCAGCCAGTGGCGCATGGTGGCGGCCAATTGCATCTGGTGCTCCATCATCTCCGAATAAGCCTGGCGGCCATGCACCCGCAGGGTCAGCCACAACTTCAGGGAATTCATGCGCCGCGACCACTGCGAGCTGATCTTGTAGTTATCCACCAGCGAGCCTTCGGGAGCCTTCGGCATGTAGGGTGAGGCCACGCTGAAGACCTTCTCCAGCATCTCGGGGTGGCGCGTCAAAACCACTCCGGCGGCAAACGGCATGCTCAGCCACTTGTGCGGAATCCATCGTGATGGAATCGGCGCGTTCAATGCCGTGCAGCATACCGCGATAACGGTCGCTGAAGGCCAGGGCCGCGCCGTAGGCTCCGTCCACGTGCAGCCACAGGCCGTAACGCTCGGCGATGGCGGCCAGTGCCGGCAGGTCGTCCATGGCTCCGGAGCTGGTGGTGCCGGCCGTGGCCACAATGCAGAAGGGAACGAAGCCGGCGTCGTAGTCGGCCTCAATCTGCAGAATGAGCCTTGCCGTGTCCAGTTGCAGCTTGCGGTTGACGGGAATCCGGCGCAGGGCTTTGCGTCCCAGGCCGAGCAGCCCGGCGCTCTTGACCAGCGAGTGATGCGACTCCGAGCTGGCGTAGAGCACGGGGCGCGCGCCAATCGAGGCCACTCCGTCGTCAATCGCGTTGGGGAAGTGATGGGCCAGGGCCAGCGCCAGGGCGGTGAAGTTCGCCTCGTTGCCGCCGCTGGTGAAGGTGCCTTCGCAGGGAATGGCGTGGCGGCCCTGCGCGGGGGCGGCGCCGCTGTTCTTGTGCCAGCCAAAGCGAGAAGCGATCCAGCCCAGGGTCTCGGCCTCCAGGGCCGAGGCGAACTGCGAGCGCGCCAGCGAGGCCAGCTGCGGATTCAGGGCGGCCACCAGGGCTTCGGCCAGCACGGCCATGTAAGTCGGCGTCGGATTCATCAGCCCGAAGTAGTTGGCCGCGGGAATGTGGAATCCCTTGTCAATCATCTGGCGGCACAGGTCGTCCAAAACGACGGCCGCGTCGGAGCCAATCTCTGGAATCGGTTGAGGCTTGTGCGGGCTGGCCTGCTCGTCGGTGGGGGGCTGCACCGCGCGCTGGTCCAGGGAGGAGAAATACTCGTCAATGCGGCGCATCAGGCGTAGTCCCAGCGCCCGCCGCTCTTTGCTCGTGAAGTCAAATCCCATAATTCGGGTACTCGCTTCTTGCCCGTGAATTCTGTGTATTTGTCTGCCAGTTTGACTCCGCCCCAAGGCGGTAGCCAACCAGCGACAATATAGCAGATCACCCCGGGGCCCTGCCGGCTGCAAAATCTCTCTGCTGAAGAAAAGCCCGCCCCGCGGGAAGAATCCTGCAAATGCCAAAGAGTCAGCTAGAATAAGCGCATGGCACCCAAAAAGACGACGAAGAAGAATGCGGCCACCCGCCTGGGCTACACCCCGGACCACGCCGGCAGCGGCCTCGACCACAAGTTCCCGGCCATCGAGTGCTGGCCCAACCAGTTTCCCGGCTACGAGGTGGAAATTGATATCCCGGAGTTCACCAGCGTCTGCCCCAAAACCGGGCTGCCGGACTTCGGCACCATCTGGATTCGCTACGAGCCGAAGAATGATTGCTTTGAGCTGAAATCCCTGAAGGAATACATCAACGAGTACCGCAACCTGGGCATCTTCCAGGAGAACGTCGTCAACCGCATTCTGGAGGACGTGGTGAAGGCCACCCGCCCCGTCTGGTGCGAAGTGCGTGGCGAATTCCGTCCGCGCGGCGGCCTTGGCACAACCGTTGTGGCGCACTGGCCGCGCCGCAAGTAATCTTTCTGCGGGGATAATCTCTGTGCCATGCAGGCGGTGCCGTTGAGTCAACCACACGCGGAGAACCGGAGAGCCGCCGTCATGGCGCTGGTCGTGCTGACCGCGCTGAACTTCGTCAACTACATTGACCGCTCGGTGCTGTTTGCCGTGCAGCCCCTGGTGCAGCGCGAGTTTCCCGGCTCCGACGCGCGCTTTGGACTGCTGACCACCGCCTTCTTCTTCTGCTACATGGTCACCGCGCCCTTCATGGGGCGCCTCGCCGACCGCTACTCGCGCAAGTGGATCATGTTCGGCGGGGCCATTCTGTGGAGCGCCGCGACCTTGCTGACGGCCATCACGCACAACTTCACCGAGCTGCTCATCCGCCACACCCTCGTCGGCCTCGGCGAGGCGACGTTTGTCACCATCGCGCCATCGTTCCTTGCCGATTACTTTCCTGAGCTCCGCCGCGCCCGCGCCCTCAGCTATTTCTACCTGGCCACGCCCGTCGGCACCGCCCTGGGTTACCTGCTGGGCGGAGCCCTGGCCGCGCGCTGGGGATGGCGTGCGCCATTCCTCGTCGGCGCCGTGCCGGGCGTCATCCTGGCCTGCCTGCTGCTCGCCCTGCCGGAGCCCAGGCGCGGCTCCCAGGATCACCTTGCCCTGTCCTTTGAGCGTTCCACCATGCTTGGCCTGTGGCGCAACCCGGCCTTCTGGACCGGCACTCTCGGCATGGCCATGATGACCTTTGCCGTCGGCGGCATGCAGGTGTGGATGCCGACCTTCCTCTCGCGCATGCGCGGCGTGCCGCTGGAGGTGGCCAACCTGCGCTTCGGCCTGATGACCCTGGCCGCGGGCATTGGAGCCACCATGCTGGGCGGCTGGCTGGGCGATCGCATGGAGGCTCGCCGTCGTGGCGGCCACTGCCTCATCAGCGCCATCGGCATGAGCCTGGCCTTGCCCGCCGTGCTGCTGGCGGTCTTCATCGGCGGGCGCTGGATGTTTCCCGTCATCTTCCTCGGCGAGTTTTTCCTGCTGCTGAACACCGCCCCGTTGAACGCCGCCATCCTCAACTCGGTCTCGGCGCCCATCCGAGCTTCGGCCATGGCCGTCAACATCTTCACCATCCACCTGCTGGGCGACGCCTTTTCGCCAAGCCTGATGGGTTACATCAGCGACCGCAGCAACCTGCAGATGGCCTTTGTCGCGGCCTCGGTGGCCATCGCGCTCTCCGCCGTCGCGTTGTTCGCCGGCGTGCGCTACGCGCCGCAACTGGTGTCGGGCGAGCAGGAATGAGCTGGCTGCACTGGGTGAACCTCGTTGCCGGTGCGTCTCTCGGGATGGCCTGGCTGTTTTTCGTCGTGGCGGCGCGGCGCGGATTGAACTCCATGCCGGAGCTGGCGCGCGAGGAATATGCCGTGCCGGAAGGCGCCGCATTGCCGAAGGTCAGCATCCTGGTGCCGGCGCGCAATGAGCAGGAGATGATCGAGCATTCGGTGCGCTCGCTGCTGGCCATTGACTATCCCAACTACCAGCTCATCGTGGTGAACGACCGCAGCCAGGACCGCACCGGAGAGATCCTCGACCGCCTCGGCGCAGAATTTGGCCCGCGCCTGGTGGTCATTCACATCCACCAGCTGCCCGCGGGCTGGCTGGGCAAGACGCACGCCATGTGGAAGGCCACCCAGCAGGCCACCGGAGAGTGGCTGCTGTTTACCGATGCCGACATCGTGCATCATCCGCAGGCCCTTCGCCGAGCCGTGGCCTACGCGGAAGCCGATCAGGCGGCGCACATCGTTCTGCTGCCCACCATGCAGATGCACAGCATGGGCGAGCGCATGATGATCAGCTTCTTTCAGGCCATGTTCATCTTTCCCGGGCACCGTCCCTGGAAGGTGCGCGACCCGGCGTCGCCCGACGTGCTGGGCGTGGGAGCCTTCAACATGGTGCGCCGCACCGCCTACGCACAGATCGGCACATATGAATCCATGCGGCTCAGCGTGGTGGACGACATGCGCCTGGCGGAGAAGGTGAAGCAGGCCGGCATGCGCTCCGTGGCCGTGTTTGGCACGGGGCTGGTCTGCCTGCGCTGGGCCGTGGGCGCCACGGGAGTCATGCGCAACCTGACCAAGAACTTTTTCGCCGAGCTGAAATACAGCGTGCCCTTTGCCATGGGAGCGGCGGTGGCCATCCTTTGGCTGCACCTGGGGCCGTGGCTGGGCATCTTTTGCAGCTCTGGGTGGGCGCGCGCCGGATACGCGGCGGCCATGGTAAGTCTGCTGGCGATTTACATCGGCATGGGGCGGCGTACAAAAATCAGTCCGGCGTACCTGCTGCTGCATCCCGTGGCCACGTTGCTGATGGTGGCGACCATGGTGATCTCCACCGGGTTGACCTTGGGGCGCGGCGGCGTTGTGTGGCGCGGGACGTTCTATCCACTGGCGGAGCTGCGCAGGAGCCAGTCGCGCTGAGGCCTGCGTGGCGGGAGAAGAAGACAGCTTCCAACGAAGAAGGCGCGCCGGGTACGCGCCTTTCTTGCATAGTTAGGCTCGGAGGGTAACTCTACCAGGCGCGTCCATGATGGTCGCCCGTGGTGCGTCCTGCGGCGCGGCTGCGCCCGGCGTCAAGCTCTCCAGGAGGATTGCCGGCGGTGACGTGCAGTTGATCTTTATCGCGCACAACGATGCGCGGACGCCCGCGAAATTCCGCGACATCGCCGACCACGGCCACCAGTTTGTTGCGCAGATAGCTGAGGTCGCCCACCTTTTTGCGGTCGGCCTTCGGCACGGCCACGTGGAAGCTGCACGCCGCGCGCGGCGGACAGAAGCTGAGATGCTGGTTGCCGCTCTTGGCCTCCGTCACGCGGAAAACTCTTCCCGCCACGCAGCCGTAACGGCCAACCAGGGTCGCCGCCTGCGAGGCCGGCACGCACTCCTCTTTCACCTCGCCCACCGCCGGAGCGTTGTTCACCGTCTGCTTGGCCGGGGCCATGGCCACGGAAGCCAGCAGCAGGCATCCCACCAGCAGCGCGCGCGCGGTCATCTGGTGGGCTCCATTTTGAGCGAGTTGTTGAAGCGGTTGAAGTAGTTGAACAGTCCGATGGCCGCCGCCAGTTCGATAATCTCGCCCTCGTCGAAGTGCTGGCGCAGCCGCGCCCAGAACGCGTCGTCAATTCCATTCGAGTCCAGGGTCTCGCGCTCGGCCAGCTCCAGCGCGGCCTTCTCGCGCTCCGTAAAGTCGGTGCGGGTGCGGAAGTTGGCCAGGTCGGCGATCTGCTCCTCGCTCCAGCCGTACTTGTGCGCCAGCTGGGTGTGGCTGTTCAGGCAGTACTCGCACTGGTTGATCTGCGAGGTGCGCACGATGACCAGCTCCTTCAGCTTGGCTCCCGCCGTGCCGGTCTCGATGATGGCGCGGAAGTGCGCGATCATGGTGCGCAGAATCTCCGGCCGGTAGGCGACGGTGCGGAACATGTTGGGCACGTTGCCGCGCTCTTTCTTGTAATGGTCGAAGATCTGCTGGGCGACGGGGTCGGCGTTCTCTGGCGCAATGGTCGGGATGCGTGGCATGGCCAACATTGTGCGGTGGAAGGGCGTGGTTGTCCAGTCTCGGCGGTGGAAAACCGAAGAGCGGCCATCTCGTCTGGCCGCCCCTCGATGTCTCCCTACGGTTACTTCAGGCTGAGCGGGGGCTGTTGCGCGTCCTTCAGCTTGACGCCGAGCAGTTGGGCGATGGTCGGCGCAATCTGCCGCATGTCAATCACTCCCAGGTCGCGTCCATGGGCAATGCCACGGCCGCGGATGAAGAACGACGAGCGCATCTCCGGGTGCGTGAACAGGTAGCCATGCGAGCCGGTATTGGGTGCATCGGTCACCAGCGGACCCTCCCAGGCATAGCCCAGCTGGTAGTCCAGCTTCAGGTCCACCACAAAGCTGGCGTTGGGAAAGCCGCCGAGCTTTTCGATCTCCGGCCGCTCCAGCACGGCGGCGATGCCGTTGGCGGGGTCGGCGGCCAGAGTGTGCAGCAGCGCGCGTACGGCCTCCACCGTCGCCTGGTCGCTGGGATCGTGCAGCACAATCGCCGCCAGTCCTCCGGCGGGGAAGACCGATGCCTTCCACGAGGCCACGCCCGTTGCGCCGCCCGGAGTAATGAAGCCGGCCCGCGTGAGCGCCAGTCCCAGGTTCAGCTTGTGGTCTGTGCGGGAGAAACCATGGTCGCTGACCACGGCTACTACGGCGTTGGGATCGGCGGCGAAGGCTGCCTTTTCGAGGCGCGCGACGTCGTGGTCCATCTCGACCAGCGTGTTGCAGGCCTCCACGCTGAAGGGGCCGTGTTCGTGCTCCTCGTGGTCGAGCGCGGGCAGGTGCAGCGTTACCAGCCTGGCCTGGTGCCCGACGGCCCAGATGGCACCCTCGGTCAAGGCGGCGTCATAGGCTACGGGCATGGTGTTTCCCCGCGCCGCGCCGTAAAAGGACTCGATGGCGTCGTAAATCTCCGGCGTGGAGAGTGCCCGCAGCAGCTTGCGGTCCTCGTTGTTTCGCGCGCGCCAGTACTCGGGAATGTTGTAGCGGATGTTGCGGTCGCCGGCCGTCACGGGCCATCCCACGCTGGCCGTCACCAGCCCCTTGCGGGAGGCCGCGTCCCATAGCGTGTCGGCCTGGATGTCCTGGCTGTACCAATACCAGCCGCCCAGGTTGCGGCGCTCCGGGTCGAAGGTTTCATTGGAGAGGATGCCGTGCCGTGCCGGTTCCACGCCCGTGACCAGCGTGGTGTGCGAGGGATAGGTGACCGTGGGCAGCACTCCCACCACTCCTTCGGCATACGTGCCTTCGGTCAAGAAAGCCCGCAGGGCGGGGAACTCCTTGCCGCAGGCTTTGGGGTTCGTTATGTAATCCGGCCGCAGGCCGTCAATGGAGACCATCACCACGGGTGCCTGGGCCGAAACCGAGGCCGCGGACAACAGCAGCAGGGCAGTGCATAGCAGTTTCAAAATGCGCATATGCCATTCTCCATCATTGCGGCGGATGATTGCGAGCGGGGCAGGAAAAGGGCGGCCCGAAGGCCGCCCCGTCGCGATAGGGAAATTTCGATTAACGTCCGAAGGCCGCCAGGGCCGAGGCCTCGCTGTCCTGCACGTCGAACACCGTGTACAGCTTGGTGATCTGCAGCAGGTCGTGAACCTTCTTCGTCAGGTTCAGCAGCTTCAGCTCGCCTCCGGCGTTCTTCACGCTGGTAAAGGCCGAGACCAGCTCGCCGATGCCTGAACTGTCAATGTAGGTGACGTCGCCAAGGTTGAGAAGAATCTTCTTCTCGCCGCGGCTGGAGATTTCCTTGACGGTGTCGCGCAGCACAACCGCGCCCTCGCCGAGCGTGATGCGCCCGCTGAGATCAATGATGACAACGCCATCCACCTTGCGGGAGCTTGCTTTCATGGTCACTGGTGAGCCTCCTTGCCGGGGCCGCTGTGGGGCCCGCGGACAAATTTAATCATGGTGAGTTCGGTGCCGGGGTCCAGGGTGCGAAAACGAACTTCGTCCATGAACGCCCGTATCAGAAAAATTCCACGTCCCGACTGCTTCAGCAGGTTCTCCGGGGCCAGGGGATCGGGTAAAACCTTCGGGTCCACTCCCGGTCCTTCGTCGCGCACGGCGATGGTCAGCGCCTCCGGCGTGGACTCAAAATACACGGTGACGCGCTTGCCCGGCTCGTAGTGATTGCCATGCAGTACGGCGTTCACCGTGGCCTCGCGCACGGCCATGGAAATACGCCCGCATTCGTCATCGTCGAAGCCCGACTTGGCCGCCAGCTCGGCAGCCGTCTGCTCGGCCTTGTTGACACTGGCCAGCGACGACTCGAGCGTGTAGGAGACCCTGGTTGCATTCATTGCGCGCTGCTAAACCACCATTCGATAGCGGCCGCCCCAAACGGGGCCGCCGGCGGGATTGGCTAAGTGTGCCTGTTGGCCCAAGCGGCTGTCAATTTAATGAGTTCGGCATTCATCGTAAAATCACCACTCCAGCCGGAGAGAATCCTCTTCCACCTGCACCCGCAGCGCGCTGAGCGCCGGCAAAATCGCCAGCGCGGAGGTCAACTCCTCCGCCGGATAAGTCGTCGGCACGGCCAGCGCGGGAATCCCCGCCGAGGCCGCCGAACGCAATCCGTTGGGCGCATCTTCAATCACCACGCAGGCGGGTGGCCAGAACCCCAGCAGCTTGGCTCCGCGCAGGTAAGGCGCCGGATGCGGCTTGCCCACCTCCATCTCCGTGCCGGTCACAAAGCGCTCCGGAATGGGCAGCCCGGCGATGTTGAGGCGATGCCGCGCCAAACAGCGCGTGCCGCTGGTCACAATGGCCCAGCGCTCCGGCGGAAGAGTGGCCAGCAGTTCGCGCGCGCCGGGGTAGGCAAAGGCGTCGTAGGATTCTTCAATCTCGCGCCGCTCCAACTCGCGCAGCTCGGCATCGGCATCGAGCTTGGGCGCCAGCAGCCGGACGGTCTCAATGGCGCGGCGTCCGTGGGCGGTGTGCTCCGCCACCTCGGGATCAAGATCGTGAGCCACGGCCCACGCGCGCCACACCCGCGCCACACCGGCCGTACTTTCCACCAGCACGCCATCCAGATCAAACAGGATGCCCTTCACCACAATGGAAGCCATGAATTCAGTGTACTAAAAATGCGAATCGGCGGAGGGGGAGAGTAAGACTCGTCCGGCGCTTGTTCCCAACAAATGCATCCCGAACTAATCCACCTGCTGCTTCAGTTCGTACAGAAGGTTCAACGCCTCACGCGGCGAGAGCGCGTCAATATCGGCCTGGCGCAGGCGGTCCAGCACCGTGTTGCTGACCGGGGTGAAGATGGTCAATTGCACGGCGCCTTCTTTCTGTTTCTTGCCGCTCAGCTCGGTCGTCGCCTGGTGCTCGGCGGTCTCATGCTGGCGCAGCACCTCGCGAGCGCGGCTTACCACTTCGGCGGGCAGGCCGGCCAGCTTCGCCACCTCAATGCCATAACTCTTGTCGGCCGCGCCCTGGCTCACTTTGCGCAGGAACACAATGCTGCCGCCGGTCTCCTTCACGCTGACGTGAAAGTTCTTCACCGAATCCAGCAGCTCTTCCAGCTCGGTCAGCTCGTGGTAGTGCGTGGCGAACAAGGTCTTGGCGCGGCTGTGTCCGTGGATGAACTCCACCACCGCCCATGCGATGGCCAGCCCGTCGTAGGTCGCGGTGCCGCGGCCAATCTCGTCCAGCAAAATCAGAGAGCGCGCGGTAGCCGTGTTCAGAATGGCCGCCGTCTCCGTCATCTCCACCATAAAGGTGGAGCGGCCGCGCGCCAGGTTATCGCTGGCTCCGATGCGGGTAAAGATGCGGTCCACCACGCCGAGCGTCGCCCGCGTCGCCGGCACATAGCTGCCCATCTGCGCCATCAGAACGATCAGCGCCGTCTGCCGCAGATAGGTGCTTTTGCCGCCCATGTTCGGACCGGTAATCAGCAGAATGGATTGCCGCGCCGCGTCCAGGTAAAGATCGTTGGGCACAAAGCGCTCGTTGCCCGGAGCCATCTCCGGCTGCTCGATTACAGGATGCCGGCCCTCGACGATCTCCAGCTTCTGCGCCGCGTCGTCAAACTCCGGACGGCAGTAATTGCGCATCGCCGCCAGGTACGCGAAGGAGCCGAGCACATCCACCTCCGCCACCACCAGCGCCGTCTGCCGGATGCGTTTGGCCTCCGCCGCGATGGCCGCGCGCAGCTCGGCGAACAAGCGGCGCTCGATGGCGACAATCTTTTCTTCCGCCGCCAATACCTTCTGCTCGTACTCCTTCAACTCGGGAGTGGTAAACCGTTCGGCGCCCACCAGCGTCTGCTTGCGCTCGTAGTCGGCGGGCGCGTGCTGCAAATTGGATTTACTGATCTCGATGTAAAAGCCGAAGACGTTGTTGAACTTCACCTTCAAGGAGTTGATGCCGGTGCGTTCGCGCTCGCGCTGTTCGATCTGCGCAATGTAGCTTTTGCCGTTGCGGCTGATGTCGCGCAGCTCGTCGAGTTCGGCATCCACTCCGGCGGCCATCACTCCGCCATCGTTCAAGGTGATCGGAGGCTCGGGCAGGATGCTGCGCTCAATCCGTTCGCGCACGTCGCTCAGCTCATCGAGCGCCACCGCCAGGTGCGTCCAGCGCCCGGCGGTGAATGGCGCAAGCGCATGTTTCACCAGCGGAAGCCGCGCCAGCGATGCCGCCAGGGCCAGCACGTCGCGCGGATTCGCCGTCTCTAGCGTAATGCGGCTCAACAGCCGCTCCACGTCCTGAATGCCGTCGAGCGAGCGCCGCAACTCTTCGCGCTCAATCAACTTCGCCAGCGCCGCACCCACGGCGTCCAAACGGGCGTTGATCTCCGCCACGTCCATCGAAGGCCGCAGCATCCACGCGCGCAGCAAGCGCTTGCCCATCGGAGTCTGTGTGTGGTCCAGGGCGCGGAAGAGCGTAACGTCGTCGCCGGTGCCGGCAAACAGCGGCTCCACCAGCTCCAGGTTGCGCACCGTGACCGCGTCCAGCACCAGGCAGCTCTGCCGCTCGTAGTACACGATGCGGTCCACGTGCTCCAGCGCGCCGCGCTGCGTCTGCCGCGCGTAGTGCAGAATGGCTCCGGCGGCCGCAGCGGCCACGCCGTGCGTGCCCAGGCCGAAGCCATCCAGCGAGTGCACGCCAAAGTGGCTCTCCACCAGCGGAATCGCGTAGTCGGCGCTGAAAATCCAGTCGTCCAGAGCGGTCTCCGCCCAGCGCACAAACGGAGCCAGCTCGCTGCTGGCAAAGCGCGGAGTGGCTTCCGTCGCCGGCGTACCTTCGCGGGTGGTGGCTAAAGTCGGTTGTGTGTTCAACGCCGCAAACAGCGGAGCCGAGCCGGCAAACAGCACCTCGCGCGGACGCACCGTCTGCAACTCGTCGGCCAGCCGCCGCTCGGCGTCTTCGCCGGTAAACTCCGTGGTGCGAAACTCTCCGGTGGAAAAATCCAGCGCCGCAAATCCCAGCGTCAGCGGGGTGGACGTTCCGCCCTGCCTGGCCACGGCGCACAAAAAATTGTTCTCCGCCGAACCCAGTTGCGGATCGGCCGCCGTCCCCGGCGTGACCACCCGCGTCACCTCGCGCCGCACCAGCTTCTTGGTGAGCTTCGGGTCCTCCACCTGGTCGCAAATGGCCACCTTGTACCCTTTGCGGATGAGCTTGCCGATGTAGCCTTCCGCCGCGTGGTAAGGCACGCCGCACATGGGGATGGCGACGCCTTCGATCTTCTGCCGCGAGGTCAGAGTGATTTGCAGCTCGCGCGAGGCGGTGACGGCGTCTTCCATGAAGAGCTCGTAGAAATCTCCCACGCGGAAGAAAAGCAGCGCCGTGGGGTGCTCTTTTTTGATCGCGGCGTGCTGCCGCATCAGCGGTGTGGAGGTTTCACTCATCGTTTCGCGGAGGCCTTCAAAAGGCCGAGTATAGCATCCGGCCCCGGCTGGTTATGACGCTGGTGTACGCCGTGCGTTTGCACTTGCGTCCAATGTTGTACGACTAATGCTGCGGTTGCGCCGGAGCCATCGGCGCATCGGCCGGTGCCGTCAGCTCTTCGGACTTCGCCGCGGCTTCAGTGGCCAGCTCCGATTGGTTGGCCTGCGCCGCCAGTTCGCTCAGCTTCTTCCATCGCGAAGCCACCTGCGGAGTCTGCCGTACCGCCTCCTGCTGCTGCCTGACGGCCTGCGTAAAATCATTGCGCTGGCGACTGGCCTCGGCGCGTCCCTCCGCCACCTGGGCGTGGAACTCGCGTCCGTTGGGGCTCTCATCGCCGGCCGCGGGACCGCTCTTTTCCGCCCGCAGATAATTCTGCTCGGCCTCCGCGGGATTGTTCAGCCGCAGCTCCACCTGCGCCAGCGCCTTGTACTGGTTCGCCGGAGCATAACTCAGTGCAATGGCCTTTCGGATGGCGTCCTCTGCCTCGGGATAGCGGCGCTCTCCGGCCAGCATTCGTCCCAGCGCGTACCATGCGGCGGAGTTCTCCCGCAGGCGGAGCGACGTGCGCATCTCCTGCTCGGCGCGCGCCGGGTCAACGTGCTGGTAGAGCTGTGCCAGGTACAGGTACAGGTTGGGATCGCCGGGCTCGATCTGCATCGCCTGCTGCCAGGCGGCTTCGGCCTCGCGGTCGCGGCTCAGGTAGTAGTACACGGCTCCGGAGTTGGCCAAAAAGTTATACTGCGCCGCGCGGTTGCCACCCTGCGGAGGAGTCAACCTGGCCGTGCCGCAATCCACATGCAGACGATCCAGCCATGGCTGGTTCTGCGCCGTGCGCCGCAGCAGCACAATGCTCACATCATCCAGATACACGGGCTGCCACTGCTGGCTGCGGCAGTAGGCCGGCAGGTTGAAGTGCTCCAGGCCGGCCACTCGCGCCGTGGAGAGCAGCAGCACGTTGATGCCGCGCTGGTTGGCCACCGCCGTCCACTGCGGAGCGTCCGGCGACTGGGTGAGCAACTGCTGCTCCTCCTGGCCAATGGACTCGCTCACGCCGCGTCCGTCCACGTAGTCGGGGTATTCCGGTCCCAGCGCCAGCGTCGTAAAGCCGCCCAGGTTGTACGGCTGGAAGATGTTCCCCGGCAGCTTCTCGCTCTTAATAAAATTGGCCGCGCGCTCCGGGAACCACCAGCCCTCTCCGGCGCCAAAGTTCGACGCCGAGGCCGAGACCAGGTAATAGCGATTGCTTTCGAGGTCGGCCACGCGCAGTCCGCACACCGCCAGCAGCGCTCCCGCCACCACCACCGCCAGCAGCGCGTTAAGGCCAGCCTTCCGATGGGTGCCGATGAGCTCCGCCAACTCCGCCAGCAGCGGCGCGGCCACCACCACCACGACAATGGCGAACAGTCCCTGGTAGCGCAGCCGTTGCAGGCTGGCCAGTCCTGCCGCCAGCAGTATCAGTCCCGCGCCCCACTGCCGGCGCCAAAGGGCCGTCAGCAGGGCCACCGCACACAGCGCCAGCAGCCACAGGTATCCGCTGTCCGGATCGCGCAGCTCAAAACCCTGCCGAAGCATGTGCCAGCCCAGCGGGACCGATGACAGCTCGCCCACCTGCCGCAGTGGACCATCGCCTCCGGTGGCCCGAGCCATATGCAGCGCAGAAGCGTAAATGTTGATTCCAAATGGGTTGATGACGGTCACCGCGACGCCTATCAGCAGCCATTTGGCGTCCTGCCGCAGCCGCACCAGCACCGGTGCGCGCTGGGAGGAAGAGGTCAGCAGCAGCGCCTCGCACAGCGCGAAGCCCGCAATGGCCGCCACTCCGGCGATAAATCCGCCGTGCAGGTTGACCCACGCCAGCATCAGGACGGGAACCAGCCACATCCACGCCTTCAGCCCACGATGCCGCCGCCACAGCTCGGTCAGCAGGAGGGCGAACAATAGCGTGGTGAACAGGTCGGCCCTTGGCGTCAACCGGTAGGCCAGCGACGGCACGGCCACGGCCAAAATGGCCGCCGTCGCCAGCAGCGGAGCTCCCGCGCGGCGCGTCAGCAGCCAGCCGGCCAACCCCAGCCCGGCCACGGCGCACAGCCAGCTCAGCGCCGTGTATCCGCCCACGGAGTAAATCGCGAAAAGAATGGCTCCGGCCAGTGCCGGGTACGTCCACGGCGTTCCGGCCGAGGTGTAGCTCAGCACGTCGCTGCGGGGCACCACGTGGTGCTGGATGAAGTATCGTCCCAGCGCCAGTTGCCAGCCCGTGTCGAAGTCTCCCACGGTGCGCAGGCAGGCCATGGCCATGTAGGCGGCGGCCACAAAGGCCAACAGCAGCGCAAGCCGGCGGAGCAGGGAATCGGACGTTGTTGGCGAAGGCATGGCAGGCGTAGAAGGCATAGAAGATACTGGCATGAAGTGCCAGAATAGCGCACCCGGTCCCGGCCGACCAAGCTTTCTGCGCCCCGGGCGATTGACTCCGCGCGCGGAGAGTGGTTTGCTATCGCCATGGAACTTCGCAAGGACCCCATCACGCGCTCCTGGGTCATCACCGGCGAGCGAGCCCCTGCCGGACGCAATCCGCAACAGGTCTGTCCCTTCTGCCCGGAAAGTCCGCAACCGCCGCAGGTCGTCAGCTCGATGGCCTCGGTCAGCTATGGACCCTGGTCGGCAAGGGCCGTCGTGCACCCGTTGCCGCTCTACCACGTGGAGGGTGACCCCGGCCGCCGCGGCGTCGGCCTCTACGACGTGATGCGCTCGGTGGGCGCGCACGAGGTGGTGGTGGAAAATCCCCGCCACGACCGTCAACTGTGGAACGCCAGCGAGGCCGAGATCGAACAGTTCCTTTTGCTCTGCGCCCAGCGCGTGGAAGACCTGAAGAAAGATCATCGCTTCAAGTACGTCAGCATCTTCAAGGATTTCGGTTCGCTCAGCGGACAGGAGTTCGACCATCCCACCTCGCAGATCGTGGCCACCACGTTTGTTCCGCGCCGCGTCCTGTACGAGCTGCGTTCCGCCCGCGAGCACTTTGCCCAAAAGGAGCGCTGCGTCTTTTGCGATATCCTCACCCAGGAGATGCAGCAGCGCGACCGCATCGTGGAAATTCGCGGAGACTACGTGGCCTGCTGTCCCTTCGCCTCCCGCGCACCCTATGAGACCTGGATCCTGCCGGTGACGCACAGCGCCAACTTTGAGCACACCGCCCGCTCCTCACCCGGAGCCCTGCGCGACTGTGCCGGACTGCTGCGCCGCATGTTGAACCGCATCCGTTCCATCACGGACAGCTTCCACCTGGTCTTTCACACGGCGCCCAACACGCAGCACCAGAGCAAGGTGCTCAACTACTGGCGCACCATACAGGATGACTACCACTGGCACATCGAGATTCTGCCCATCCTGCAGGAGCGGCAGAAGTCTTACTCCTTTAAGGAGACCTACCGCTCGGCCGTGCTGCCCGAGGAGGCGGCGCTGCGCCTGCGCGAGGCTCCCACCGAGGAGAACCACACCCGCAGCTAGGTGGCGGGCCTCTGCTGCCGGCCGGAAGATGCCGCGTGTTATAATCAGACGTTTGCTGTGCGTCAGGAACCCCCTGGGGGGCCTGCGCTTGGCCGCCTGCAAGGGCAAAACCGGAAGCTCTTCTTCCTGAAAATCCATCAAGTTACGCGAGGTTTGGCATGTCCGGCCACTCCAAATGGGCAACAATCAAGCATAAAAAGGGCGCGCTGGATGCTAAGCGCGGCAAGATATTCACCAACCTGATCAAGGAAATCACGATGGCTGCCAAGAGTGGCGGCGATCCCAACATGAATCCTCGCCTGCGTACGGCCGTGGCTGCGGCCAAGGCTGAAAACATGCCGCAGGACAACATCAAGCGCGCCATCCAGCGCGGCACCGGCGAGTTGCCCGGCGTCACCTACGAAGAGATCACCTTCGAGGGCTACGGCCCCGGCGGCGCGGCGGTGCTGGTCTTCACCATGACCGACAACCGCAACCGCACCGTCAGTGACATCCGCCACCTCTTCGGCAAGAACGGCGGCACCATGGGCAATGCCGGCTCGGTCGCCCACCTGTTCAGCAAGAAGGGTGAAATCCTGGTGGCGAAGTCCGCCGCCAAGGAAGACGACCTGATGAACATTGTGCTGGAGCATGGCGCAGACGATCTGCAGGACGATGGCGATAGCTGGGACATTCTCACCGAGCCCGCCGCGTACGAGCCCGTGCTGGCCGCCGTCAAGGCCGCCGGCATCACGCCCGAACACAGCGAAGTCGGCATGATTCCCGCCAACTACATCAAGCTGGAAGGCCAGCAGGCGCGCACCATGTTCCGCCTGATGGAGGCCTTTGAAGATCATGACGACGTGCAGAACGTGTACTCCAACGCCGACATTGACGAGAAGGATATGGAAGAGGCATAGGTTTTTGGCCATCTCTTTCGTGGATCCAGACCGCCCCTCGTGGGCGGTTTTTTCGTTCCAAATCCGCACATCCCGCACTTCGCTTGGAAGTGTCCCCCGTCTCCTGATAGGGTAAGTGCGGATGCTCCGGACGATGAGAGTTTTGGTTAAACTGTTGCTCTGTTGCCTGCTTCTGCTGACCACGGCCTGGTCCCAGGACGCACCCCCGGGTGCGCCACCGGATGCCGTCGCCGCTTCCGCCCATTCGGTGGATGATGCTGCGGCGGCCATTCGCCGTGAGCATCTGGTCGTCGGCGTACTGGGCGGCACCGGCATGGGATTGTTTGACCGCACGAACGTGCGCTACGCCCGCGCCGGCTTCCTCGTCGGCGGCGTCATGACCGGCGAGATGGGACCTGGTTTCCTGCGTGGCACGTTTGAAGAGGATCTCGTCGTCATGCCCGTGGACTACATCATCTGGAACGGCTACCGGGCGGTGTACGGCTTCAGCGTCAGCCCGGTGAACCTCAAGTGGAACTTCACCAGTCCGCGCCGCACCATCCCCTACCTGATCGCCACCGGCTCCATGCAGCACAGTGTGGTCAAGGTGCCTCCGCCGAACACTTCGCTGGTGAACTTTACCGAAGGCATTGGCATCGGCTTCAATCACTTTCTCCGCCCGGGGCGTTCCGTCAGCTTCGAGTTCCGGGCCAATCATCTTTCCAACGCCTCGCTGGGCGACCACAATTCCGGAATCAACTCCAGTCTGCAGTTCAGCCTGGGATACAACTGGTGGAAGTGCCAGCCAAGGAGTCCGAATCATGCCAGTACTGATTGAGTGCGTACCGAATTTCTCCGAAGGCCGGGACAAAGCCAAGGTTGAGGCCATCCTTGCCGCCATGAAGCGTCCCGGCGTCAGCCTGTTGGACTTTGAAATGGACGCCGACCACAACCGTTCGGTCGTCACCCTGGTGGGTGAGCGCGATCCCCTCATCGCCGCCGTTCTGGCCGGCATCGGCAAGGCCGCAGAGCTGATTGACCTCAACGTGCAGCGCGGCGCCCATCCCCGCCTCGGCGCCACCGACGTTGTGCCGTTCATCCCCATCGAGGGCGTGACGCTGGAAGATTGCGTGCAAATGGCCAAGGAACTGGCCGCCAAGGTCTGGGACGAGCACCATATCCCGGTCTATCTGTACGAGGCCGCCGCCCAAAAGCCCGAGCGTACCAACCTGGAGAACATCCGCAAGGGCCAGTTCGAGGTCATCAAGGAGGAGATGGGCAAGGTCGAATCCCGCCGCCCCGATGTCGGCGAGCCGCGCATCCATCCCACCGCCGGAGCCATCGTCATCGGCGCCCGCAAGTTCCTCGTGGCTTATAACGTCTACCTGCAAACCAAGAATGTGGACATCGCCAAGAAGGTTGCCAAGGCCGTGCGCTACTCCAGCGGAGGTCTGCGCGCGGTGAAGGGAATGGGCGTGGAGGTGCGTGGCCAGGCGCAGGTCAGCATGAACCTCACCGACACCGACCTCACTCCCATCGCCAGGGTCTTCGAGTACGTCAAGCGCGAAGCTGCCCGCTACGGCGTCGGAGTGGAGTCCAGTGAGATCGTCGGCCTCATCCCCAAGCGTTCGCTGGAAGATGCCGCCGAGTGGTTCCTCCAGGTGGAAAACTTCGACCCCTCGATGATTCTGGAAAACCGCCTGGCCTCCGTCATGGGCGGCAAGACGGCCATCGGTGGACTGCGTGCCGGCGTCGAGCCTTTCATTGAGCAGTTGGCCGCGCCCACGGCCGTTCCCGGTGGAGGCAGTGCCGCGGCGGCCTCCGGAGCCATGGCCGCAGGACTGGTGGCGATGGTGGCCGGCATGAGCCGCGGCAAGAAGGCCTACGCCGCCTTTGACGCCGAGCTCAGCGCAGCCCTGGCCGAACTCAACACTCTGCGCGAGGGCCTGAAAGCCTCCATTGACCGACTCAAAACGACGTATTAGAGGGAAGCACCCTAACTTAGGGTAAGGTACGGTAGGAATGAATAGAGAAGACAGTACAGTAGTTGAAACGCTGCGGTCGCTTGAGCGGCTGCTCACCTTGAAGGAGGCCGGTGCCTTCGCTGGCTTTGACGGCGAGACGGTTCGGGATTGGGTCAAGGCGGGAAAAATTAGCGCATTCAAAGTTGGACAGGAATGGCGCATCGAGCCCATGGAGTTGGCCGACTTTTTGTCGGCACGCTGGGTTGCAAAGGCAGCATAACCGAAGGGCTGCTTTGAGCTGCCCTTCTTCTTGTCATGCCGCAATGATTTTTGTGAAGGTCGTGTAGCAAGAATCTGGACCTGAACGAGGTTACAACATAAACAT
>CAVRDQ010000029.1:0-15138 GCA_963719655.1 uncultured Acidobacteriota bacterium
TCATGTTTCTGCCGCTTCGTTTCAGTTCAGGTCTTGCTGCTCTTCGCCCGGCAGCAGGGCGGCACATTCATCCTCCGCATTGAGGACACGGACCTGGAACGCAGTGAAGCTCGCTACGAGGCGCAGCTCATTGAGGACATCCAATGGCTGGGCCTCGACTGGGACGAGGGTCCGGACAAGGGTGGTCCCTATCCGCCTTATCGCCAGAGCGACAAGGGGCAGGTTTATCTCGACTACGCCGAGCGGCTGATTGAAGAGGGCAAGGCCTATCCGTGCTTCTGCCGGCAGGAGGACCTGGAGCGCCATCGCGAACTGGCATTGGCCGCGCAGCAGTCCCAGGTCTATCCCGGAACTTGCCGCAACATCCCGCCGGAAGATGCAGCGCGCCGCCGCAAGGCCGGTGAGCCCTGCGCCATTCGCCTGAAGATTCCCGAGCGGCCGATTCGCTTCCACGACATTGTGCGCGGCTGGGTCGAATTCTCCAACGAAGTGGTCAGCGACCTCATCATCATTCGCTCCAGCGGCGTGGCCGTGTACAACTACGTGGTTGTGGTGGATGACGCCGAGATGAAGATTACGCACGTCATCCGCGGCGACGACCACCTGAGCAACACGCCCAAGCAGGTCGCGCTCTATGAGGCTCTGGATTGGCCGGTGCCTGAGTTTGCGCATCTTTCCACCATCCTGGGGCCAGACCGCGAACGCCTCAGCAAGCGTCACGGAGCCACTTCGCTGGCCAGCTTCCGCGAGATGGGCGTGCTGCCCGAGGCGCTGATGAATTACATGGCGCTGCTCGGTTGGGCTCCCACGGGTGGCGACCGCGAGGTGTTTTCTCCAACGGAGTTGATTCAGGAGTTCGACCTGGCGCGCGTCACGCCATCGCCTGCGGTCTTCGACTTTGAAAAGCTCTACTGGCTGAATCGCCATTACATCAAGCAGTCGGCTCCGGAGCGTGTGGCCGGCTTGGCCGAGCCCATTCTTCTGCGCGCTTTGGAATTAAGTGAAGCGACGCCGGAGATCAGCAGGTGGCTCGCGCACATCACGGCCGCCCTGGTGCATTCGGTCAACAAGCTGGACGAGCTGCCCGAACGCGCCGCGAGCGTGCTGCACTTTGATCCCGCGGCGGCGATCGCAGCCACAGAGAACCAGGAGATTCTGGCGGCGGAGACCACGCGCACGGTGCTGACGGCCGTGGCCGCCAAGCTCAATGCCGAGGCCGTGCCGCTTGAGGCCGCGCGCTTCAAGGCCATCCTGAAAGAGGTGCAGAAGGAGACTGGCATCAAGGGGCCGGCGCTCTTTCATCCCGTGCGCATCGCGCTCACCGGGCAGCAGAGTGGACCTGAGTTTGATCGCCTGGTGCCGCTGATGGAAGAGGCCTCGCAACTGACTTTGCCCAAGGCTGTGCCTGCGGTGCGGGAGCGGCTGAAGGCCTTCCTGGCGGCGCAGCAGAAGAGCTAAAAGTTGTCTCAGCAATATCGGGCGGGGCCAAATGGCTCCGCCTGTTTGCGTGGCGCCGTTGTCCGGAATTTTCTCGATCCCACGTTTTGTGGGACGATAGTTGTATGAGCAAGACCAACGCCTGCCGCATCCTCGACTCGCTCGGCGTCCACTACACGTTGCGCGACTACGAGGTGGACCCCGACGATCTCTCCGCTGAAACGGTCGCCGCCAAGGTTGGGCTGCCCGCGGAGCAGGTCTTCAAGACCCTGGCTGTGCGCGGCGATCGCAACGGCGTCAGCGTGGCCGTCATCCCCGGTAACTTTGAGCTGGACCTGAAGGCCCTGGCCACGCTCACCGGAGACCGCAAGGTCGAGCTGCTGCCGCTGAGAGAGGTGCAGTCGGTCACGGGATACATCCGCGGCGGCGTGACCGCCCTGGGAATGAAGAAGGACTATCCGGTGTTTGTGGATGAGACCATGGAGATTTGGGATGAGGTCGCGGTCTCGGCCGGTGTGCGCGGCACCCAAATTGTGTTGAGCCCGGCGGAGTACCTGCGCGCCACCTCGGCCACCATCGGAGAGATTGCACGGCAAAAGACGTAGTTCGATCACTGCCGAGGCTCTACCCGCGCGAAGAAAATCTCAAACTTCGAGAAGTTACAATTCCAGGCTCAGAGAAGCATTTTCCGCAGGGCAGCTTCCAATTCCTCGTCTTCAAAGCGGAAGCCGTGTTCGATCAACTGGCGGGGCACCACGCACTGGCTGCTCAGGAGCATCTCCTCGGCCATGTCTCCGGCCATGGCGCGCAGGGCGATGGCGGGCACGGCAAAAAAGGCGGGGCGTCGCAATACCCGGGCGAGGCTGCGGGTAAACTCCGCGTTGGTCACCGAGTCGGGCGCGGCCAGGTTGACCGGACCCTGTAACTGAGAATTTTCCAGGGCGAAGAGATAAGCGCGTACGGCATCGGCCAGGCTCACCCAGCTCCACCACTGGTGTCCGCTGCCGAGGCGTCCACCCAGGCCGAGGCGGAAGATGGGCAGCATCTGCTTCAGGGCTCCGCCGGCGGGGCTCAGCACAATGGAGGTTCGCATCTGCACCAATCGGATGCCGGCTAAAGCGGCCGGCTGTGCGGCGGCCTCCCATTCCCGGCAAACATCGGCAAGGAATCCCATCCCCGAAGTGCTGGTCTCAAACAGCTCTTCGTCGCCACGGCTGCCGTAGTAGCCAATCGCGCTCGCTGAGATCAACGTGTGGGGCGTGCCCGTGGAGCGGAAAGCCTCGGCGGCGGCGGCGGCCAGGTTGGCCGTGCCCTGCACGCGGCTGTCACGAATCTCGCTGCGCGCCTTCGAGGTCCAAAGCGTGGCCACGGGGCGGCCTGCCAGGTGCACAATGGCGTCATAGCGGGCCAGCGCGGCGGGCAGCAGAGGACGGCTTGGCCACCAGAGCAGGTCGTTGGCGGTGGCGCGTGAGGCGTTGCGGACCAGATGGCCGACCTCGTGCCCCTGTTGGCGGAGCCGCGCACTGACTTCGCACCCGATCAATCCTGTGGCGCCGCTGACTAACACCTTCATGGTGATTCCACTGCCTTCCGCTCTCATTCTTTCAATTGCGCGGTAACAGATGCAAGCCGCGAAGCCTCACTTCCAGGATTTTGCGGTTACTACCGTGGGTTACAAGATAAAATTAAGTATGGCAAATCCGGGCGAACAGCTCGCATCCAGCTCACCGACGGCCGCCCGCTTCCGCGACCTGCTGGAGCTGGTGCGCTCCAACCGCCCCAGCGACGATCTTGGCATCGTCGAGCGCGCCTACCAGCTCAGCCTGCGCCTGCACACGGGCCAGCTCCGCGCCAGCGGCGAGCCCTACCTGATTCACCCCCTGGAAGTGGCCATCCTGCTGGCCGAGATGAAGCTGGACACCACGGCCATCGCCGCCGGACTTCTGCATGATTCCGTGGAAGACACCACGGTGACCACGGCGGAGATTCAGAAGCAGTTCGGCGAGCAGGTGGCGCACATCGTCGAAGGCGTCACCAAGATCAGCAAGATTGACTTCGCCAGCCGGGAAGAGGCGCAGGCGGAAAACGTCCGCAAGATGATGCTGGCCATGGTGGATGACATCCGCGTGGTGCTCATCAAGCTGGCCGACCGCCTGCACAACATGCGCACCCTGCAACACCTTTCGCCTGAGCGCCAGGTGAAGATCTCCAAGGAGACGCTGGAGATTTACGCTCCGCTCGCCCACCGCCTGGGCATGGGCAAGGTGCGCGGCGAGCTGGAAGACCTGGCTTTCCCCTACGTGGACCCGGTCGGCTACAAGACGGTGGTGGACCAGGTGGAGGTCATCCGCAAGGATGGCGAGCAGGCGCTGGCCAAAATGGTGGAGACCATCCGCGAGAAGCTCGGCGAAGCCAAGATCAACGTCGTCCGTGTGGATTCGCGCATCAAGCGCATGTATTCCATCTACCAGAAGGTGGTCAAGCAGAAGATCACGCCGGAGCAGATGTATGACCTGATGGCTCTCAGGGTCATCACGTATTCGGTCACGGATTGCTACGCCGTGCTGGGCGTCATTCACAACGCATGGCGTCCGGTGCCGGGGCGCATCAAGGATTTCATCGCCATGCCGCGGCCCAATCTCTACCAGTCGCTGCATACCACGGTCATCGCCGAGGACGGCCACCCCTTCGAGGTGCAGATCCGCACCGAGGAGATGCACAAGCTGGCGGAAGAAGGCATCGCCGCGCACTGGAAGTACAAGGACGGTCCCATCAGCGCGCGCGATGAAAAGCGCCTGGCGTGGCTGCGCCAGGTCGTCGAGTGGCAGCGCGAGATGGCCGATCCCGGCGAGTTCCTTTCCACCCTGAAGATTGACCTCTACCCGGAGGAGGTTTACACCTTCACGCCGAAGGGCAAGGTGGTGATTCTGCCGCGCGACGCCACGCCCATTGATTTTGCCTACACGGTGCACACCGAGGTCGGCCACAGCTGCGTCGGCGCCAAGGTCAACGGCCGCATTGTGCCGCTGCGCAGCAAACTGCGCTCGGGTGACATTGTGGAGATCATGACGCAGACCGGCCACAACCCCAGCCGGGACTGGCTGGCCATCGTCAAAAGCTCGCGCGCCCGGCAGAAAATCAAGCACTGGCTCAACATCCACCAGCGCGAGCGCGCCATTGAAATTGGCCGCAAGCTGATGGAGAAAGAGGCGCGTAAGTACCGCATCGCGCTCAAGGACATCAAGGAGTCCGAGCTGCTGAAGGCCGCCAACGAGTATGGCCTGAGCAAGGAAGACGATCTGCTGGCCGGCATCGGCTATGGCAAGTACTCGGCGCGCTCGGTGCTGGCCAAGGTGGTTCCGGGCAGCAATCTGGGCCCGGGCGAGGAGCAGCAGGGGGTGGCGTCGGCGCTCAAGCGCACCTTCGGGACCGACGCTTCGACGCTCACCGTGCGCGGCACCGACGACCTTCTGGTTTATCGCGCGCGATGTTGCAACCCGATTCGCGGCGAGGAAATTGTCGGCTACGTGACGCGCGGCAAGGGCGTGGCCGTGCACAGCAAGAACTGTTCCAACGTGCAGAACCTGATGTATGAGCCCGAACGCAAAATCGCCGTCGAGTGGTCCAGCAAGGAGCCGAAGCTGGCCGGCGCGCAGGCCGCGGCCTATCCCGTCAAACTCGTGGTGGGCAGCGAGGATCGTCCCGGAATCATCACGGCCGTCAGCGCCGTCATCAGCGGAGAGGACGCCAATATCCGCAACATCGAGGCCAAGACCGGAGACTCCCAGGCCACCATTGACATCGTCCTCGACATTCGCGACGTCAACCACCTCAACCGCATCATCACCGGCATCCGCCGCGTGAATGGCGTGCATAACGTGGAGCGCGTGCAGAAGATGACGAACTAGCCATGTCTCGCCGAAGATCCAAAACCAACTCGCCTCTCGACCGCGTCGCCACGGCCTACCTTGGACTGCGCCGCACCCAGATGGGTCTCCTGGTGGGCGTTGCCCTGTGCGCCGTGCTGGGCCTGGCGTTGCATCACGCCGAGCCGGGCAGCCTGGGCAGCCGCAGCTATCTCCCGGCAATTTTTTCCACCGTGCTGCTGACCTTTGGCTTTACCACGCGCAACACCATGGCCACGCCCGCCCTCAACGAGCTGCGCCGCAACCACCAGGAGGCAGCCGCGCTGACCCGCTGGGTGCGTTACAGCACCCTGGCCATGGGACTCTGCGCCGCGGTGGCGCTCATTGGCTTTGGCATGCAGCTGATGGGCGGAGCCACCACCATCTGCCTGGTGATGTATGCCATCGCCGCCGCCTATCTCTTCCTGCTGGGGCCGGTGCGCCCGTAGCGATTCCACGACCCCTTTTCCGGATGAACCCTGCTTTGCCCGTATGTGGCGTTAGAATGTTGCATCGGAATTCAGCGTCAGAATATAAAACCAGAACGCAACACCAAGCAGCTTTCATCTCCGGAGGGTTCCCATGCGCGAAGTCATCTCCACCCCGAATGCCCCGGCGGCGATCGGTCCGTACTCACAGGCCATCCGCGCCAACGGCTTTCTTTTCATCAGCGGCCAGATCCCGGTGGACCCTACGACCCAGAAGCTGGTGGAAGGCGGCGTGGCCGTGCAGACCGAGCAGGTACTGCGTAACCTGGAGGCCATTTTGAAGGCCGCAGGCAGTGGTCTGGACAAGGTGGTACGCACCGGCGTGTTTCTGAAGGATATGGGCGAATTTACGGCCATGAACGATGTCTACGAGCGCTTCTTTCCGCAGAGTGCACCGGCCCGCAGCACCGTGGAAGTGGCACGGCTTCCCAAGGACGTGCGCGTGGAGATTGACGCCATCGCCGTCGTTGGGTAAGGTTTTTCCGTCGCGCCGGGGAACCAAGGCACCCGGGCTGCCGTACCAAGGCTATGGTTGGAGGAGATTGCCCGATGCGAAGTCCCATGATTTGCCGAAACTTCCTGCGCGCCGCCGCCGCGGGCGCCGTCGTCCTGACCCTTCTGCTGGCCGGATGCAGCATTTCCAACAACGGCAGCGATAAGAACGAGGACGTGAAGATCAAGACGCCCTTCGGCGGCCTGGACGTGAAGACCAACGATGCCGCCTCGATTGCCGAAATTGGCCTGGCCGTCTATCCCGGCGCCACTCCCGCCAAGAGCGACAAAGGGGACAAGGATACCGAAGCCGCCGATGTGAACCTCAGCTTTGGCGATTTTCACTTGAAGGTGAAGGCCGCCGGCTACCGCACGCCGGATTCGCCGGAGAAGGTAAAGGCCTTCTATCTAAAGGAGATGGCCCACTTTGGCGACGTCATCGAGTGCCAGGACAAGAAGGCCATCGGCAAGCTCAGCCGCACCAAAGAGGGACTCGGTTGCGATGACGAGGAGAAGACGAATACCAAGGTCCACATCACCGACAGCAAGAAGGATGTGGAGCTGAAGGCCGGCAGCAAGCTGCACCAGCACATCGTCGGCATTGAGCCAAAGCCCGATGGCACAAAGTTCGGCCTGGTCGCTCTCGACCTGCCCAACACGGACAAGGAAAGCAATTAGCTGAAGTTTTCAGGATGGAGTTTGCGGCGTGCCGAAAAAACGGCGCGCCGTTTCCTTTTGCGCCGCGTTCACGCTCGGGGATTGTGGCGCGCGGTGCTTTAAGTGAGTGGAGTGGCGGGCAGTTCGCGCTGCAGGCGGATCATCCGCCGCCGCAGGGCGAAGGCCAGCACGACTGCAATGGACACCAGTCCGACGCACAGGCCCAGCCACAGGCCCCGCACGCCTAAGCCCAGTCCAAAGCAGAGATAGGCCCCCATGGGCAGTCCCACAATCCACCAGCCCACGGCATCGGTAATCATGGCAATGCGCGTGTTGCCCGACCCGCGCAGGGCGCAGATGCTGGTGACCTGCACGCCATCAAAGAACTGGAAAAACGCGGCAATGGCCAGCAGGCGCACGGCCAGGGCGGCCACCCCGGCATCGTTGGTAAAGATGTGCACAATGGGCAGCGGCAGAGTCCACAGCACAATGGCCATCATGCTCATAAAGCAGGCACTTAGGGTCACGCCGCTCCAGGCGCTGACGGCCGCCGCAAGGCCGTTCCGCTGGCCAATGGCGTGGCCCACCCTTACGCTGGTGGCCTGGCCGATGCCAAGCGGCACCATGAAGGTCAGCGAGGCCATCAGCAGGGCGACTTGGTGGGCGCTGACCACGACCGCGCCCAGCCTTCCAGCCATCAGGGTGCTGGCACTGAATGCGCCCACCTCCAACGCGATCTGCGTGGCGGCCGGCACGCCCAGCTTCACAATCTGGCGGATGCGCTGCCAGTGCAGCTCCCCGGCGTGCAGCAGCAGGGGCCAATGTTGACGGCGTCCGCGCCAAACCAGATAACCAAGCAGCACAAGCATCAGGTAAAAGCGGGAGATGGAGGTGGCCAGGCCGCTGCCCGTGGAACCCAGTGCCGGCATCCCAAAGTGTCCGTAGATGAGCACCCAGTTGCCGCAGAAGTTCACCAGGTTGGCGGAGATCATGGCGAAGGCCACGATCCTGACCCGGTGCATGCCTTGCAAAAACACCCGGATGGCGACAAAGCCCATCAGCGCCGGCAGTCCGGCGGCCATGGCGTACAGGTAGTAACGCGCCTTCCAAGCCACCTCGGCGGGCACGCCAATTACGTTGAGGATTCCCGGGCTGAGGGCCACCAGCACCGCGGCCAGCAGGCCCGCAGGCAAGGCCAGTTGCGCCCCGGCCCACAGGGTGCGGAAGCACTCTTCGATATTTCCCGCGCCATGTTCCTGCGAGATCAGCGAATCCGAGCCCAGCAGCAGCCCCTCGCAGACGATGGCGAAGAGCATGAAGATGGCCGAGCCCAGGCTGACGGCTGCCAAGGAGGTGGCGCCGGCGTGGCCGATCATGGCAATGTCCACGAAGTTCATCGCCATCCAGCCGATTTCGCCCAGCACAATGGGCACGGCCAGGTGCAGCAGGGAGGGCATCTCGCGGCGAATCAGCTGTGCGGAAACCAGGATAATCCTCCCGTGGATGGCGCCTGAGCGCCGGCGAAGCAACTGCTTTTCGTTCAATATCTTACGGAGTCCAGAGGCAGAAAGGCCTCCGCGGCGGCGGAGGCCTGTGATTCGTCCGGAGAGTCCTCCGGCATCTGAGCGCCCGCAAATGACGGACGCGGCAGACGAAAACTAGCCCTTGGTGACCTTGCCCGCCTTCAGGCAGCTCGAGCAGACGCGCACGCGCTTGGTGTTGGACGAGCCTTCGATCTTGGCCTTCACCGGATGCAGGTTCACATTCCAGCGGCGGCGGGTCTTGTTGTTGGCGTGCGAAACGTTATTGCCGAATTGCGGCCCTTTGCCGCAGACATTGCAAACCTGTGCCATGACTAACTCCGAATGTTTGGAACCGCTTGGGCTTTTTGACCACAACAGGCGGCCGGTAGGAGCCTGCTGGAACAGTCACACCCGCGGAGAAAATCCTGCGGCGCAACCGGAAAAGAAACGCGCGGAACCTGTAATGAACAAAAGAGGCGTGTCGCCAAATACCGATTATACGCAGGAGCCGCCCGGTTCGGCAACCCCTGTCCCGTCAATCGGCGCTCAACACCCGCCTGCTCAAGGATATACACTATCACTTATGAGCGCCTTGCAGCCCGCATCCATCAAGGTTCACAAGACCAACGGCAGCACCATGGACATCGTCTGGAACGACGGCCACCAGGCCACCTACACCTTCACCTACCTGCGCGACTGTTGCCCCTGCGCCTTGTGCAACGACGAGCGCGAGAAGCAGCATCGCCTGCCCGATCAGCCGTCCAGCACGGAAGACTCCGGCCCGCTGGTGATGTTCAAGCCCATCCTGCGCCCCACCGAGGTCGCGCCGGTGGGCAACTACGCCATCCGCTTCAGCTGGAATGACGGCCACCAGCACGGCATCTACAGTTGGGATTACCTGCGCGACTTTTGTCCCTGCCCGGAGTGCACCTTCAAGCGCCACTCCACCGACGGACTGGAGTACGACATCAAGAACCATCCGCCAAAACAATAGTTTGATTTCTCACTGGATAATTTGGCGTTTTGGCCTCCTGCGGTGAAGATGGCGCAGGAGGTTTTTGCATGAGAAAGCCCCAAATCCAATTGTCTAGCCGGGCGAGAGTAGCGAAGAAGGCGATCAATAATGCTAGGCGTCTCAAAAAGTTGGAAAATGGAAAACCACAACCAAAGATTAGTAGGTTCAGGCGATTAAGACGTCAATCCGGAAGACGAACCAGCGCTCGATGATTAGCCTTTTCTGTTGCTGGCGAGGCTGTCTCGGTCTATTCTGCGTTCCATGCAACGAATTCACTACATTGCGATTCTCTTTTTAGCACTTTCCACTCTGGCCGTCGCCGAGAAGATTCCTGCCGATGCTTGGATATCAGGAAGATTGATCGACGTTTCAGAAAGCTGGCACACAAGGGGTGGCGGCCAGGTGAATAGCTACAATGGCCAGATACATGGAGGGATGGCGATCCACGAGTACCCCATCATTCGCTATGTGATCGATGATGGCCAATATATTTATGAAGCGGACCTTGTTCTTAGACGGAAGGGTGAAAAACAGCCGGTCGTCACAGTAAATGGTGACGTCAGTTTTGCTTTCTTTAAGTCAAATTTGTATTTGCGTAGTGAAGATGGCCGGGAATACAAACTGATCGTAGCGAAGAAAACCATCAAGAATCTTGACACAAAACAGAGTCCAAACTAACACACATTTCCTCAGGTAAAATTCCATTTGTATGACTCCGTTCGCGGGGTTATCGCTAAGACCTTGTGCATTTTGTCTCATATTCTGCGCCTCCGCCAAACCTGTTACTCTTCTCATCAGGCACTTTGACTGCAAGGCCCCCGATGGATTTCTTGTCCAAGCTCAACCCGCAGCAGCGCGAGGCGGTGGAAACCGTGCGCGGCCCCGTGCTCATTCTGGCCGGCGCGGGCTCGGGTAAAACCCGCGTCATCACCTATCGCATCGCCTACCTGGTGGAGCACGAAAACGTTCCAGCCGACCGCATCCTGGCCGTCACCTTCACCAACAAGGCCGCCTCGGAGATGGCCTCGCGCGTCGAGCAGCTTATCGGCGGCCGCTCGCTGAACAAGCCGCAGATCAGCACCTTCCACAGCTTTTGCGTGCGCCTGCTGCGGCGGGATATTGAAGCTCTGCGCGTCAACGGCAAGGGCTTTACCCGCGACTTCGTCATCTACGACGAGAGCGACCAGCAGAGCATCATCAAATCGGCCATCAAGCGCCTTGGGTTGGACGACAAGAAGCTCACGCCGCGCAGCGTGCTCGGCCTCATCAGCTCGGCCAAGAACCACATGCAGGATCCGCAGGAGATGTATTTGAACTCGGCCGATCCCAAGATGGAGCGCATCGCGCACCTCTACAAGATTTACAAGGATGAGCTGGCCAAGGCCAACGCCCTGGACTTCGACGACCTGCTGCTGGAGAGCGTTCGCCTGCTGAAGGGCGACCAGGCGACGCGCGAGAAATATCAGCGCCGCTTCCAGTACATGCTGGTGGATGAATACCAGGACACGAACCGTCCGCAGTACGAGATCATGTGCGCCCTCGCGGGCCAGCATCACAACCTCTGCGCCGTCGGCGACGAGGATCAGTCCATTTACAGCTGGCGCGGCGCGGACATCAACAACATCCTCGACTTCGAGAAAAATTTCCCCGAGGCGAAGATCATTCGCCTGGAGCAGAACTACCGCTCGACGCAGCCCATTTTGCAGGCGGCCTCGGCCGTGGTGGCCAACAACACGCAGCGCAAGGGCAAGAACCTGTGGACGGCGCGCGAGGGCGGGCAGAGGATCGGTTTTTACGACGCTCCGGATGGCGAGAACGAGGCGCTGTTTGCCGCCGACTTCATATCCCGCTGGATGCGTGAGCGCGCCAACGAGGGGCTGGAGGCGAAGGCGGCGATCCTGTACCGCACCAACGCGCAGTCGCGCCTGCTGGAAGAGGCTCTGCGGCGCTACGGCCTGAATTACAACGTGGTGGGCGGCTTCAGCTTCTACGAGCGCGCCGAAATCAAGGACATGATCAGCTACCTCAAACTGATCATCAACCCGGACGACTCGGTGGCGCTGATGCGGGTGATCAACACTCCCGTGCGCGGCATTGGCAAAACCACCACGGAGACCCTGGAGCGCGTTGCCCTGGAGACCAACAGCTCGCTCTGGCAGGCCCTGGGCCATGTGGTGGATAACCGGCTGCTGCCGGCACGCGCCTGCGCCGCGCTGGCGGCCTTCCGCGAGATCATTCTGGACGCGCGCGCCATGGTGCTGCCCGATGCGGCGGAGAAGTTTGCCGGCCGCATGGAGCAGAGCGTGGAAGCCGCAGCGGATGCGACGACGGTGAGCGACGCCGCCGAGCCCGACGCGCAGCATGGCTTTGACTTTGGTTCGTCTGACTTTGGTTCGTCTGATTTCGGGGCTTCTGATTTCGGCTCTTCGGATTTCGATCCCACGGCTGACAGCTTTGAGGTGGATAGCTTCGAAGCGAACAACCTGGACCAGGCGGCCGAGGCCGTTGCGGCCGAAGTGACTCCAGACGCCAATGCCGCGCCCGAGCAGAAGGTCAGCACGGCCGAGCTGCTGAAGTTCCTGCTCGACCGCACGCGCTACATCCTGCTGCTGGAGCAGGAGGATTCGCCGGAATCGCTGGCGCGGGTGGAGAACCTGAAGGAGTTGGTCAACGCCGCCATGGATTCGCGCGATCGCGGCGAGACCATCACCGACTTCCTGGACCATGCGGCGCTGGTCAGCGACGTGGACCAGTTCGACGAGGCGCAGCAGATTACGCTGATGACTCTGCACGCCGCCAAAGGGTTGGAGTTTCCTCTGGTGCTTCTGGTGGGCATGGAGGAGGGACTATTCCCGCACTCGCGCACCTTGCTGGCGCCCACTGAGATCGAGGAAGAACGCCGCCTCTGCTACGTGGGCATGACGCGCGCCATGGATACGCTCATCCTGAGCCGCGCCCGTATGCGCCGCCGCTACGCCACGGATTCGGCCGAGCCCAGCACGCCTTCACGCTTTTTGGAGGAGATCCCCATCGAGCTGCTGGAGGACGCCGGCTCACCGGGCAAGGTCAAAGGCAGCACGCCCAAGTTCGACGACTACGGCGGCACCCACTACGACTACGAGAACGAGGACCAGAGCAGCAGTTGGGGAGCACGCCGTGGCGGCCAAAAGGCGGCTCCGCGCACCAATTACAACGGGCAGACGTACAACTCGATTGACAATATTGCCGACTTTTTTGCCTCGCGCGGCAAGAAGTTCAGCCGTCCGGAGATGCAGCTGGATGAGCCCAAAGCGGGCCGCGGACTGCGCAAAGGCGACCGGGTGCGGCACCCGAAATACGGCATGGGCATCATCTACCAGCGCGAAGGAGATGGGGAAGATGCCCGGCTTACGGTACAATTTGAACGTCACGGTCTGAAGAAGCTCGTCGAGAAGTACGCCCAGCTGGAAAAGGCGTAATAGTTCGATCCGGGCTCGCGCGGCAGCGCCATCGCCGCCGCGTCAAGAATTTGAGCAGAAGACCTGCAAGCGCCCTGGCGCACACATCATCATCAAAAGGAAACGATAGACATGCCTAACACCTCCGCACTGCCCAAAGAAGATCGCAAGGCCCTCAAGCGCACAGCCCGCAAGAAGGCTGCACCCAAGGCCGAACGCACCTACGAGCGCGGCTCCAAGAAGCAGAAGGTCAAGAAAGCCAGCCGCGGCCAGAGCAAGCGCTAACCTCGCGCCTGCGGCGGGCAGCGGCCGTTGCCGCGTTACCCCCAAGCGCCTGCGGCGGGCAGCGGCGGTAGTTGCCGCGTTACCCCCGAGCGCCTGCGGCGGGCAGCGGCCTTGGCCGCGTTATCCCCCAGCGCCTGCGGCCGGAGCGGCATCATTGCCACGTAGTCGACACGCGGCGTGAGCAAGCGCCAGCCAGAATTTCGCTCGCCACGGCCTTGGCCGTGCGAGCAGCCAACTCAACCAGTACGGCCATCGCCCAACGCTTTTGCGTGGGAGGTGGCCGTTTTGCTTGTTATGATGTTTTTCAAGCAATCCTACTCAACTGACAATTCCACGGGTCATTTGGCTGGCCGTGCAGCAGGAGCACTCCACTGGCGAATCAACTCTTTGCCCGTAAGTCCATTGACCGGCTAATTGCGGAGGCCGAGGAGCCGGAGCGCCGCCTGCAAAAGACCCTGGGCCCCTGGTCGCTGACCGCGCTCGGGATTGGCGCCATCATCGGCTCGGGCATCTTCGTGCTCACCGGCACGGCCGCCGCAGGAGAGCACTTCGAAGCGCCCAGCATCCTGCACGCCCAGGTCATGGACATCTTCTGGAACCTGCTGCGCCAGGGCAATCTGCATGGCGCGCTGATGCATGGCCGTCCGCCGGCCGGACCGGCCATCGCCATCAGTTTCATCCTGGTGGCCATCGCCTGTTCCTTTGCCGGGCTCTGTTACGCCGAGCTGGCCTCGATGATTCCCATCGCCGGTTCGGCCTATACGTACAGCTACGCGACGCTCGGCGAGATCTTTGCCTGGATCATCGGCTGGGATCTCATCCTCGAATACGCCGTAAGCAATGTCGCCGTCTGCGTCAGCTTCGCCGGATACCTCAAAGCGCAACTCGCCCAATTTTCCACGGACCTCGGCTGGTCCTGGCTCATATTGCCGGACAAGTGGTCGTCCCCCGTCTGGTCTGAGGGCAAGTGGACGGGCGCTTACTTCAACGTGCCGGCCTTCCTCATCGTCATGATCCTGAGCTGGCTGCTGGTGCGCGGCGTGCGCGAGTCGGCCAAGGTCAACAACGTCATGGTGGCCATCAAGATTGCGGCCATCGCGCTCTTCCTGGTCGTGGGCGGCATGCTGGTGCACAAGAGCAACTGGGTGCCCTTTGCCCCATCGGGCTTCAGCGGAGTGCTCACCGGCGGCGCCATCGTCTTTTTCACCTACATCGGCTTCGACTCGGTTTCCACGGCGGCCGAGGAGGCGAAGAACCCGCAGAAAGACATCCCGTTCGGCATCATCGCCTCGCTCATCGTCTGCACCATTCTGTACGTGGGTGTGGCGCTGGTGCTACTGGGCATGATGAAGTATTCGGTCTTCGGCTCCCGCGCCGCGGCAGAGGCTCCGGTGGCCTACGCCTTGCAGCAGCTTGGCGCGCGGCCCATCTGGCGCTCGGTCATCATCATTGGCGCCTTGATGGGGATGCTGAGCTCGCTGTTGGTCTTCCAGTACGGACAGACGCGCATCTGGTTTGCCATGTCTCGCGACCGCCTGCTGCCGGCGTTCTTCAGCCGCGTGCACAAGCGCTACAAGACGCCGCACTGGAGCACCTGGATTGCCGGCCTGGCCGTGGGGCTGCCCAGCGGACTGGTGGACATTGGCGACGCCGCCGACCTCTCGAACATCGGCACGCTCTTTGCCTTCGTGCTGGTCTCGCTGGGCGTGCTGGTGTTGCGCAAGACTCAGCCGGAGCGGCCACGGGGCTTCAAAGTGCCGTGGGTGCCGCTGTTTCCCATTCTTTCGGTGGTCTTCTGCGGAGGCCTGATGACGGGCCTTACGGTCATCACCTGGATACGCTTCTTTCTCTGGCTGGCCCTGGCAGAGCACTAACTGAACCAAGGCGTCGGCGTAGATG
>CAVRDQ010000030.1:0-13434 GCA_963719655.1 uncultured Acidobacteriota bacterium
TTCTGCCGTACCTACTGGTTCCAGACGTATTGCTCTTCATGTGGCGGAAGGGCGAGCGCGCGGGATCGTCGTCAACCAGGTTCCCCACGCCGTTCTCCGCCGGAGTCTGCCCGGTGAGGATGGATGGAATGATCCCCGAGCTGTAACCCAGCAGCGTGCGCACCTCCTGCTGATGCGGCAGGTACTGCGCCAGGAATGGCCGCTGTGCCACCAGTTCCCAGCCGAGAGCGTCAATCAGCACGAATACATTTACGCGGCTCATTGCGCCTCCGGGTCGGGGCCCACGCCAAACCTGGCGGGAGCAAAGCGGCGCAGCAACAGCTTAGGCACGTGCAGCACGGAGTGCCGCGCGCGGCGGGCCACCAACGGCCATGCGCTGCCGCAGGCCAGGCCGGCAAAATCCGAGAGCGTGGTGTCTTTGTAAACTACGATGCGCGGAATCGTCGTCATGGCGGGATGCACCGGCCATGGCAGCGAACTGCACACGAATTTGAATCCAGCCTGCCGCGCCACGGAGGCCACCGTGCGGTTGACGAAGCCAAAGGGCGCGGAGAAGGCGTTGGCCGGCACAATCAGCTTCTCCTCCAGAATTCCCTTCGACCGGCGCAACTCTTCTTCCACCTGCCTGGCGCTCATCGAGGTGTGGTCCACGTGGCGATGCCCGTGCGAGCCGATGGTCATGCCGGCCGTGCGCATGCCGCGCAACTGGTTCCAGGTCATGTAGCCAGGAGTATCCACCAGTGATGTGGTAACGAAGAAGGTCGCGGTGTAGCCGTGCTCCACCAGCACGCGTAGTCCAAGGTCGCACTGGCGGACCAGGCCGTCGTCAAAGGTGAGGACGGCGCGATGTGTGCCACGCGGCAGGGGCTTCTGCGCCTCCTCCAGACCGCAGACGGTGAATCCGGCTTCGCGCAAGAATCCCAGGTGCAGCGTAAGCTGCGGCAGGCTGGCCGTGTAACGGTCGGTGGCCGCGCCCTCGCAAAGGTCGTGATACATGAAGACCGGGACGCCGCTCAGGGCGGGCCGCGGACGATCTAGTTGCCGCGCTGCCATGCCGCCTCCCTGCCCAGAATGCCGCGCAGCATTCCGATGAAGAGCGCCACGTTCATGGCGACCAGAAAATATCCGACGAGCGCAAAACGCACCCGCACCAGCGCTCCGCGAAAGGCCCAGCCCACGGCCGCCCACAGCAGCAGCAGCAGTTGCAACGCAAAGGTGACGCGATAAAAAACGTGGCCCAGCAGAAAGAGATTGCTCACAAAGATGACGAGCAGCAGCACGGGCAACACCCAGCGCAGCAGTTTGTGGCTGAAGAAGGCAAAGCCCGTGAAGCCCGTCTTGGGAACCCGCAGCAACTCCGGCAGGGCGCGAAAGCTTCCGGTGCCAATGCGCACGCGGCGATGGAACTCTCCGGCGACGCTGGTAGCCGGATAGTCCACGGCCTTGGCCTCGGGATCGTAGTGCACCTGGAAGCCCTGGCGGCGCACTTCCATCAGCGTCAGGATGTCATCCACCAGTACGTCCGGACTGGGCGCCGAGTAGGCCGTACCGCGCACGGCGTAGATGGCTCCGCTCGGCGTCAGCGTGGCGCCCAGGCGCGCCTCCATCAACCGCAGAGCCGTCTCGTACTTCCAGTACAGGCCCTCGGTCTGGCTGCTCTCCTGGTTGCAGTGGAAGCTGAGCGCGCCGCAGACGGCTCCGACGCGCGGCGACTGAAAGTGCCGCACCAGTTTGCGCAGGGCGTCGGTGGCAAACATGGTACTGCCGTCACTGAGGACGAAGATGCTGTGGCGTGCGCGCTCCACGGCCACGGCCAGGGCGGCGCATTTACCGCTGCGCTCGGTGCGGATGACGATCTCAAAGCGCGGGTCCGTGACGCGCGAGAGGATTTCATTCGTGCGGTCGCTCGATCCGTCGCTGACGATGACGACTTGCAGTTTCTCCTTCGGATAATCCAGCTGCATGGTGTTCTGAATCTTCTCCGCCAGGTGTTCTTCCTCGTTGTAGGCGGCAAACAGAAGGGTCACCGTGGGCAGCTCGTCGTCGGGCAGCTCGCCGCGGCGGCGGTCCACGCGGAGTTGCAGAAAGGCCCAGTCGCGGCGCATCTGCACCAGTCCGTAGCAGACGAAGAGCACCAGAGGGTAGCCAAAGTGCGCGTACAGCACCAGCGCCACCCCGGTCCAGAACGCGATCATCGCGGCCAGTGTCATCATCGCGCACCCCGGCCGAGCAGCAGGGTCTTCGCCGTCTTAAAGATGCAAAGCAGGTCGAGGCCAAGCGAAAAATGTTTGATGTAGAAGAGGTCGTAGGCCAGCTTCTCCGAGTTGTCCTCGAGCGTCGAGCAGTAGCCGCGATTGATCTGGGCCCATCCGGTCACGCCGGGACGCACGCTCCAGCGCAGCTTATAGAAGGGGATGGCCTCCACCAACTCCTGCTCCTGCTCCGGCACAAAGGGACGCGGCCCAACCACCTGCATGTCGCCCTTCAGGATGTTCCAGAGCTGCGGCAACTCGTCCAGGCGGGTCGAGCGCAGCCAGCTTCCAAAGCGGGTGAAGCGCGCGTCTTTCTCCTCGGCCGGACGCACGCCGTCGCTGCCCTCGCGCATGGTGCGGAACTTGTACAGCGTGAAGAGTTTTCCGCGCAGTCCCAGGCGCTTCTGCCGGAAGACCACCGGCCCGCGCGAATCCAGCTTGATGGCCACCGCCACCAGCAGCATGATGGGCAGGGTCACGGTGATCAACAGAAGGCTGACCGTGAGGGCCATGGCGCGCTGGGCGAGCAACGAAAACGTGCTGACCTCAAAGGCCGGCGAGAAGAGCAACATGCTCGGGCGCAGCGAATCCAGGTAGACCTTGCCCGTGATGTTCTCGTACAGCTCGCTGCCCTCCTGAATGGTCACGCCCTCTTCCTTCAGGTCCAGCAGCATGTCCACCGGGAGGCGGCCGCGGCGCTCACCCATGGCCACCACCACGCGCTGCACGCGAAAGTCGTCCACCAGTCGGCGCAATTCGTCGGGACGTGTAAGCTCCTCGCCCTGCTCGGGATGCTCGCTGACCTGGCCGACGAGACGGAAGCCCAGCTCGGGGCGCTCCCGAACCCTCCGTGCGATTTCGGCGATGACCGGTCCTTCGCCAAAGGTGACCAGCGGCTCCTGGAAGGCGGGCCAGTGCGCGGCGTAGCGGAAGAGTCCGCGCCACATAAGCGCGCCGAAGGCGGCCAGGCCGGAGCCGCCCAGCACCACCCAGATCTCCAGCCGCACCACGGGGAACATGCTGTAGATGCAGCCCAGCACCACGAAGAACGAGCCGAAGCACTGAATGAGGTTGCTGACCACGTCGCGCGGATTGCGCAGCACGCTCAGGTCGTAGAGGTCGCAGTAGTACATGCACAGCACGAAGAGGAAGACGACCAGCGCCACGCGCACATCCGCCTGCTCATAGCCCAGGGCCAGAGTGGCGTTGATGGGGCCCAGGTAGAGCACCATGGCCAGCACCAGGGCCAAGGTGGCCATGATGGCTTCCACCAGGCCAAGCGCCAGGGCCCGCACCGGGATGTAAACATGAGAGCGACGCGTCACCTCGATCAGGCTCCTGCCGGACGTTCGCCGCGCGGCGTGTAGTACTGGTCGTAGTAGTTCACGCGATCGTAGTCGCTGGCGTCGTTCAACACCACGCCCACCATCCTGGGATTGTCCAGGCTCTCGACGGCCTTCTTCAGCGCGGTGCGGCTGACGACTCCCTTGCGCACCACCATCAGCGTGCCATCGCTGATGCGCGACCACAGGTTGCTGTCCGCCATGGGCAGCAGCGGAGGCGTGTCAATGATGACCCAGTCGAACTGCCGTGCCAGCTCCTGGAAGAGGTCTGCGATGCGCTGCGATTGCAGCACGCTGGCCGGCTGCGCCACGTCTCCGGCGGGCAGCAGGCACATGCCGGTGTCGCCGATGCGCAGAATGTAGTCCGTCACCGGAATCTCCGGATGATCCCACCACTCGCCGATGCCGGGCTTCATGGATAAGCCAAGCATCTTGCAGACGGCCGGCTTGCGCAGGTCGCCTTCTGCCAGCAGCACCTTCTGATCAAAGCGGCGAGCCAGGGTCATGGCCAGGTTGACCGAGGTCAGCGTCTTCCCCTCGCCCACCACGCTGCTGGTGACTTGCAGAATATTCAGCTTGCTGCTGAGGCGGATGTTGCTCAGCCGCGCGCCCAGCACGCGGAACTTCTCCGCGCCCAGGGCTTTCTCGCTGGTCAAGGCCACCAGCCGCGAGGTTGGCGTGGCCGTGACGTTGATCCGCTTCAACTTGCTCAGGTCGAGCGCGGGCTCGACGGACTTTGCCGCCTCGGGGGCCGCCGGCGTGGGCTCGGGATCAACTTCGCCGCCGACGGCGGGACGAAGCTGCGAAAAGTCCGGCATGCCTTTGGCATCGCGCGCCGTGCGCATCAACTCGGCCAACTTCTCATCCATGGCTGGGGGTGCCGCGGGTGGCGCCATGGGCACGGCAGGCACGGGCACACCCGATGCAGCGTTCAGCGCGGCATCTGAAGGCGATACCGCCTGCGGGTTCGCCCCACTCAGCGCGGCGTCAGCAGGCGTGGCAGGCGTCGTCTGCGGAGCAGCCGGGTTGCCATCGTCCGGGTTGCGGTCCATTTCCGACCGGCGCAGCGCATCGAAGATTCGGCTCATCCTGCCACTCCTTGATTCTTGTCGTTGTCGGCGCCGGGATCGAGCAGCCTTGCCAGCCGCATCAGGGTCTTCACCAGGGTCTTGCGGCTCGCCTCGTCCTCGCCGGGACGGTTGTTGAAGGGCGTGCCCGTCATCTGCTGCACGCTGTTCTTCAGGCTCAGGCGCAAATCGCCGGCCACCTCGTCCACCATCGCCGGAGGAACGCTCTTCAACGCCTTGCCGTAGGCGCTGACCAGCGCGCTGTCGCAAAGCGTATTCACCAGGCGCGGGATGCCGTGCGCGTAATGCAGAATGCGCGCCAGCGTGGGCGCGGGAAAAACCTGCAGCAGGCGGTTGGGCGCGCCGGCCACCTCCAGGCGGCGGTCAATGTAGCCGCGCACCTCCATGTCGTTCATCGGCTCCAGCGCATAGCGCAGGGCCACCCTCTGCTTCACCTGGCGCAGCTCGGGCGAATCCAGGTTCTCGTCAAGCTCGGGCTGGCCCACCAGTACGATCTGCAGCAGCTTGTGCTTGCTGGTCTCGATGTTGGTCATCAGCCGAATCTCTTCCAGCAGGCCGGGGGTCAGCAGGTGCGCCTCGTCAATCACCAGGGCGCAGATGCCGTTGCGGCGGTAGACCTCGATGAGGTGCTCGTTGAACTGTTGCAGCATCTCACCGCGGGTGCGCTTCACCTCGCGGATGCCGAAGTCGGTGAGGATCATGCGCAGCAGGTCGTCGCTCGAAAGCAGCGGATTCAGAATGTAGGCGTGCGCCACGCGCGAGCGGTAGAGAGTGTCCAGCAGGCAGCGCACCAAAAGAGTTTTACCCGTGCCCACCTCGCCCGTCAGCACGATGAAGCCCTTCTGCATGAGCACGCCATAGGTCAGGTTGGCCAGCGCCTCATTGTGCCGCGCCGTGGCGTAGTAAAACGCCGGGTCGGGACTCATGCGGAACGGGTTTTGCGTGAAGCCATAAAACTTCTCGTACATTGCGGGCTATCTCCCCAGTGAGGTGTAGGCGTTGGCCGCCACCATCACCAGCAGCATCACGGCAGCCGCACACCACTCCACCACGCGGCGAACCTTGCGCCTGTTCTCTTCCTCCGGCGTGAAAAGATGCGGCACGCCGGCCAGGATGCGAACCTTCACCAGGCGCGTCACCTCATCCTCGGTGCGCACCTTGTCTTCCACGGCCTCCACCACAACGGCCAGCCCCAGTCCCAGCAGCAGCCCGCCGGCCAGCCCCATCAGGCTCAGCTTCAGGCGGTCGGGAGAGACCGGTTTCTTCGGCAAACTCGGCGGATCAATAATGCGGAACTGCTCGCCCTGCTGCCGCTTCTCCAGGTTCGTGGCCATCTGCGACTGCATCTGCTTCTTCAGCAGCGAGTCGTAGTTCAGCTTCGACTGGTCGTAGTCGCGGGTCAGGTCGGCCAACTGCTGCTCGCGGATCGGCATGTTGTTCAGCCGTCCCTGGTAACCGGCGATCTGCGCTTCCACCTGCGCCAGTTCGCGCTTGGTGTCGGCAATCTCCTGCTGGTTGGCCTTCAGCTGGCTCTCGAACTGCAAAATTGGAGTCATCGTGCGCGGGTCGCGCGAGGGCGCCGCCGGAGCGTCGTTGCCGCCCTCGGCCAGCCGCCGCTGAATGTCGTCGCGCTGCTTCTCCGTGCGTACAATCAGCCGCTTCAACCGCTGCACGTCAGGATGGTCGGGAGTGTACTTGGCCTGGGCGTCGGCCAGTTGCTCTTTCAGCTTGCCCAGTTGCTCATCAATGGCCGGCAGGCTGTTGGCGCCCTTGGCCTCGTCCTTGCTCACCGAGCGGTATTGCGTCAGCAGGCTCTCAAAGTACAGCCGCTGCTCCTGGGCGCGGTTCAACGCCTGGCTCAGGCTCTGCTCGCGCTCCTGCAATCCGCTCAGGATGTGAACATTGGTCTCCGCCTGGCTGGGCAACTGTCCCAGGTTGCCGGCCTTGAACTGCTTGATCCGGTTTTCCTGCTCATTCAGGTGATCGCGCGCCGACTGCAACTCCGTACTCAGGAACTCGGTCGTTCCCTCGGCGCGTTGCGATTGCTCCTCGATGTTCTGGTCAATCAGCAGCGAGGTCAGTTGCGCGTTCACCTGCTGGGCCAGCTTCGCCGTCGGAGCGCTGTAGCTGATCTTGAAGGCCGAGAGCTGTCCGCGTTTGCCGGGAGCCTCCACCAGTTCGGTCTTCACGTCCTTGCGCATCTGCTCGATCACTTCATCGGGGTTCGACTTGTCGGCTTCCTTATACAGGCCGAACTGGTCAATGATGTGCTGCAGGCGGGTGCGGCTGAGGATCTGCTGGCGCATGGCCTCCATGCGCTGCTGCAGATCCACGCTGACGTTGGCCACCACGTACTCTTCCGGAACCTTCTGCTGCTCGATGAGGATCACGGTCTCCGAGCGGTAGACCGAGGGCAGCAGCCAGCTGGCGCACCACACCAGAAGCCAGCAGGCGAACAGCCCGCCGCCGATCAGCCAGCGCCGGCGCACCAGGGTCTCCAGTGCGTCACGTGGAGTGATGGGCGCCCGCGGGGAATTGTCTTGCAACGGCATGACTCCTATTCTCCCAGATTCTTGCGGAGGCGGTATTCCAGCGATCCCTGCACCAGCAGATGGTTGCCCGCCACCGGTCCCAGCCCGGACTCCGTCTGATGTACGTACGCCACCTGCCCGCGCAGAGACCAGCGGCTGGATACCTTATAGATCGGCCCGCCGCCCGCCCAGAAGCTCCGGAAGTTGGTGCCGCTGCTCAACACTCCGATGCTGTCCTGGTTGGCGTAATTGGCGCGCAACTCGCCCGTCCAGCGCTGGCTCAGGCGCAGGCGGTAACCGGCGCCGGCCTCGATGTCCTTCACCGCCGACAGCACGCCGCTGCCGCTGGCGATGCGCTGCAGTACCTGAGCGTCCCACCCATGGCGGTTGCCGCTCCAGTTCACCGTGGCGCCGTAGGTCGGAAACCACTGGTGGGTGTAGCTGATCAGCGACAGGCCGCCCAGCGCGATCACCTCGCGCGTACGCGTGTACTCCGGTCCGCCATACAAGGTGATCACCGTGCGCGAACCCGGCGTGATCTTGGCAAACACCATCGGCGCCGGAGCCTGGGTGCGCGCAATCTCTGCACCCGTGCTGTAGATGTCCATGTAGCTCATCTGCACGCCAAGGGTCACCTCGCGGTTGATCTGGTGCGAGTAGAACGCCGAGCCGGTCACCAGGTGCGAGTCTACGTACGGGAATGTGGTGGTCGCGCTGGTCGTGGCGTCGTAGTTGAACAACTGGTAGCCTGCGGTCACACCCATCGCGCTGTGCTCGCCCACCTTGTAACTCAAGTCGACGTTGGTCACGCTTCCGGTGCGCTTGGTGTCCGCCAGCACGCCGTTGTAGCCCGGGCCGGTCGGTCCGCCGAGCGGCGGCAGCAGGTCCACGCGGCCAATGCTCTCAAAGGGATTGTCGGTCAGGCTGAAGTCCTCGCGGACGTGCAGCATCATGCGGCCGTTTGGTTTCCACACCCAGTCGCCGCTCAGGTTCTGCGTGTACTGGCTGTTCTGCGTGTCGTTCTGGCTGTAGCTGATGCCCGGCGTGTAGCTCAGCGTCCAAGCGCCGGTGGTGTAGGTGCGCTGGAAGGCCACCGTCGGCTGGAAGAAGTAGCGCGTGTCACCGCTGAAGTTGCCTGTGGTGTTGTTGTACAGCCCCTTCGAGTCATAGGCTGCGCCGGCGCTGAAGCCCACCAGCAACAGGTTGCGCGACTCCACGTCGCTGCCCAGGGTCAACGATGGACCCTCGCTGCCAAGGTGCGTCGGAGCGGTATCCACCTGCACCGCCGGCTTCGGCCCATCCTGCGGATCCTGCGCCAGAGCCAGGGACGCAAGCCCCGCCACCAGCATCACAACCAGTATCAGAAATTTCTTCATTTCCAGACTCCTTATGACGGAATGACCAAACGAACAACGCGCCCAACCAGGGGGAGCGTGAAGCTAGGGCACCACGATCAGATCGTGCTGCTCCAGCAGGAAATTATGTTGAATGTCGCCGGAGACGGCGCGCTTGTAATCAAACGGTATGCGCTCCACATGGCCATCGCGATGGGTGCGCACCACCTGAATCTTCTTCACGTTGGCGAAGTCCTTGAAGCCGCCCGCCAGGGCCAGCGCGTCCATCACCGTCAACCGCTGCCCCAGCGGATAGGAGCCGGGCTTGGCAACCTTGCCCATCACGGTAAAGAACTGGCTGCGCGGCTCCTGCACAATCACCGTCACCTCGGGCGCCTCCAGATACTTCTTGAGGCGGGCCGTAATGGTCGCGCGCAACTGGTCCACCGTCTGTCCGGCGGCCACGGTCTCGCCAATCAGCGGCAGGGTAATCATTCCATCCATGCGCACCGGAAGGGTACGGGTCAATTCCGCCTCATGCCATACGTTGATGGCCAGTATGTCGCCCTCTCCGATCAGGTAGCTGTCTCCCACCGCCGCGGGAGGCATCGGCTCCGGCGCGTGCTGCGGCTTTTGCGCCTGGCCATTCAGCGGAGGAGGAGGCGGCAGATTACCGACCGGCACGCCCTGCGCCGGCGGTTGAGACTGCGCGGCGGCAGAGTTCCCCGCCGCAGAGCTGGAATTCGACTGTGCCGCCACCAGGGAGGCGGCCAGCATCAACATAAGAACCAGGAGTGTGCAACGCATGGCAACTTTCATGACAGGTTTTCCAACGTCCTTCCCTCCGCCACGGCGGATCCATCTTCACGGCGGCCGGTGATGCCCGACCGCTTTAGCTTGTACAGCAACGAGCGATAGCTGATTTTCAGCGCCCGCGCCGTGCGTTTGCGATTCCACTGATTCGCCCGCAGGCTATTCAGGATAATGCGGCTCTCCATCAAATGCATGGCCTGGCGGGTCATCTCGTGCAGGCTTTGGCCTTCCTCGGATGGATCGGTCTCGACCGCGGGCGCGGCGGCCTCCGGGTGACCGATCTCGGAGAGGATGACATCTTCCGTGCCGACAACCACGTAGCGCTTGATCAGGTTCTCCAGCTCGCGGATGTTTCCCGGCCAGTTGTGCAAGGCCATGCGCGCCACGGTGGACGAGCTCACCGGCACGGCGCGGCAGTGGAAGCGTTCACTGTACACTCCGGCAAAGTACTCGACCAAGGTATCCAAGTCCTCCAAACGCTCGCGGAGGGGCGGTAACCGCAACACCAGCCCGGAGATACGGTGGTAAAGCTCGCTCCGGAAGCCGCCCGTGGCCGAAGCCTGACGCAGGTTGCGGCTGGTGGTGCAGATGACCCGAACCTTCCCCTTCCGCCCATCCTCCGTTGCCATTACTTTCAGCTGCCCATCCTCCAATACCTGCAGCAGCTTGGACTGCAAGACCATGTCCAGTTCGCTGATCTCATCCAGAAACAGAGTGCCGGCGTTCGCCAGCTCCGGCTGGCCGGAATTGGAAGCGTAAGCAGCTGAAAACTCACCATCTTCGTAGCCGAACAGCTCGTCATCCACGAGCGCGGCCGGAATTGCCGGGCAGCTCACCTTGACGAAGGGTCCCTGGCCCCAGACCGACTGCCGGTGCACGAACCTGCACACTTCTTCCTTGCCTGTGCCACTTTCCCCCTCGATGAGGATGGGGATATTGGTATCGGCCACCTTCCGCAGGTTCCGGCGGATGGCAGCCATGGTCTCGGAACGGCCAAAGAGGATGCTCTCGGGCAGGCCGAAGGGCGCATTCGGAGGCGAATTCTTAGCATGTTGAGCCATGGCAGGGTGTACATATGCAGTCGAAGTGCCACTCTCCCGCGCCCCACCCACGTTACGTATGAAGGAAGCTAACACATTGAAATCATGGGATCAAACGAATTCTGAACGCAAGGACTCGCGACTCCGATTTCGCGAAGTTGGAACGAGTTTGGCTCTTTTTGGGAATTACTTTCCGTTCCGCGTGGTGGTTACCAAAGTACACCAAGTGGAAAGAATATTCTAGGAACGAGTATGTCCATTCGTTGTACGATTCGTCTGTAATTAGTGCGGAGCAGTCCGATTTCCCCCGTACCAATGGGTAAACCAAATGTCTACGTTGATCTCACAAATCGGCCCGAAACGCGAATGGAACAGCACGGGTATTGCCATGGCGATCCATGACTTGAAGGGATCTCTGGCGGTCATCGCCGGGCAAGCCAAGCTGTTGCGGGCAGGAAAGCTGGGTCCGCTGACGGCGGAACAGGCGGGAGCATTGGCCGATGTCGTTTTGGCCTGTCATCAGATGGAAGAGAAGATTGCGCGCCTTTTGAGTCCGCAGAACAAGGTTACCCTGGAGTGCCGTCCGGCCCACCAGAAGGCCGACCTGCGAAAGTGTGTCCTCGATACGTATTCCCTTCTGCGCGGCGAATTCACCGAACAGGGGCTGGAGTTCGAAGTGGAGTTGTGCGAGTCGCCGATGGTGCTTCCCTTTGACCAGGCGATGGTGCGACAGGTACTGCTGAACCTTCTGGAAAACGCGCGCCGCTTCACGCCGCGTGGCGGACGGGTGAAGATGACCCTGTCCGAAGAGTTCTGGGAGCGCCGCAACTCACGCTTCCGCGCCGCCTTTGAGGGACGCTACCCCAAGACGAACCTGCCAAACTGCGCCCAGGTGACCATCACCGACAGCGGCTGCGGCATTGCCACGGAGAATCTGGAGCGCGTCTTCGAGGATTATTTCACCACTCCGGCGCCGGGCTTCCTGCCGGGCAGCGGGCTGGGACTGGCCATTGCGCAGCGCATCATAAAGGCGCACGCCGGCAAGATCTGGGCGGAGAGCGAGCCCGGAGCGGGCAGCACCTTCAGCTTCCGTCTTCCCTTTGTTCCGCCATTTCCTGAGGCGGAGTTCGCCGTGCGCGACTCCAGCGAAGAAGCGGGGCGCCAGTCATGACCGATCTTCTTGTGGTGGACGACGATCCGATGATGTTGCGCTACGTGCGCAGCCTGCTGCAGGGTGAGGGCTACGGCGTCCGCACGGCAGCCAACGGGCAAGACGCATTGCGCGAGATGCAGAAGGCTCCGCAGCCTTCCATGGTGTTGCTGGACATGGTGATGCCAGGCATGGACGGACTGGAGACCCTGGACCAGATGCGGACGGTCGCTCCCAACGCCTACGTGGTGATGTTGAGCGGACAGCACGACCCGGCGGGAATTGTGCAGGCCATGAAGCTGGGCGCCGCCGATTACCTGGCCAAACCCGTGGACGAAGAGTTGCTGCTGGGCGCCGTCCGCCGCTATGCCGGCCAGGCCACGGGCACACAAGTAGCGGTAAAAGAACCAGAGCCCGAGCTGTTGTGCGAGGAGCTGGGCGGAGGAAAGTTCTTTCTGGCCGCCGCTCCGGCGATGAAGAAGCTGTACGAACAGTTGCTGCGCATTGCGCGGGTGGATATGCCGGTGTTGATCACCGGTGAAAGTGGAACAGGCAAGGAGATTATTGCTCAACTGTTGCACACGCATTCACCGCGCTCCAAGCGCAGCTTCTTGAAGATCAACTGTGCGGCCATCCCCGAGGAGTTGCTGGAGAGTGAACTGTTTGGCTATGAGGCAGGCGCATTTACCGGCGCCGGCAAGGCCAAACCGGGCTACTTCGAGCAATGTGACAAAGGCACCATCCTGCTCGACGAGATTGGCGAAATGCCTCCGCGCTTGCAGGCCAAGCTGTTGCAGGTGTTACAGGAGCAGAGCTTCTTCCGGCTGGGCGGCAAGAGCCCGGTCAAGGTGGATGTGCGCATCCTGGCGGCGACGAACGTGGACGTGAAGCTGGCCGTGGAGCAGGGCCGATTGCGGCTCGACCTCTACTACCGCCTGAACGGCTTCAACCTGTGTCTGCCTCCGCTGCGCGAGCGCCGCGAGGAGATTGTGCCGCTCTTCCGCAGCTTTATGAAGCACATGGCCGTTACGGTGCACCAGCCGGAGCGTCCGCTGAGCGACACCATGCGGCACACCTTGCTGGCACACGCATGGCCGGGAAATCTGCGCGAGTTGCACAATGTGGTGAAGCGTTACCTCGTCCTGGGTGAAGAGAGTTTGCCCGGATCCCCGGTGGCAGCCGGTGAGGTGCGCAAGCCGAGCGGCCCGCGCCGCAGAAAAACCGACGCGACCGGCGACCTGAAGCAGATTGTGCGTGAGCTGAAGGGCGAGGCCGAGGCGGAGGCCATCCGCGCGGCCCTGGAGAAAACGCAGTGGCGGCGCAAGGATGCCGCTGCCCTGCTGGGAATCTGTTACAAGGCGCTTATTTACAAATCGCGCCAATACGGTATCATCAGTCCACGGGAAAAAGCAGTGCCTTCGGCGATTCCTGCCAAAGGCGCACGCCGCATGTTAGCCGAAGAACCCGCCTCCAAAACCGGCGGCAGGTTCTCCTCTGCGATGGCCGTGGGATCAGGGGAACGCCATGAAGTCCCTTAAGACGGCGTCATCAACGATGAGAGGAATGCGGCGAAGGAGCTGTTTATGAAGAAGACGATATTTGTCCTCCTGTTCCTGTGTATCGGACTGCAGGGGTTCCTGGGATATAAAGTCTGGCGCAGATACCAGATGGAGACCCTGGAACTGAAAGCCCCGAAGTTGACGTTCCGCGCGGCGCGGCAGATGTTTCCCTTTTCGGTGGTGCCGGGCGGATTGATGGATGAACACGACATGGCCGACTCCATGGCGAAGGACGACGTGGTGCGCAAGCACTACGAAGGCCTGGCGCCGGAGCGCATGTGGTTCACCCGGCTGAAGCAGCCGATGACCGCCTACGTCAGCTAT
>CAVRDQ010000031.1:0-14074 GCA_963719655.1 uncultured Acidobacteriota bacterium
ACTTTACGGCCGCGACGGCGCCGGTGCTGAACGAGCAGTTGGAGATCTTCTACCGCAGCGAGCAGTTGGCGTGCGGGAGAGTGAACTCGGCGGCGAGCGTGACGGCCTTGACGAACACCGAGGGCGCGGGCGAGCGGGGGATGGTGGCGCATGTGACGATGCCGGCTCCGAGGACGAGCCTGGACTGTGAGCAGGCGGCGCGGGCGCTGCTGGATGATTTGACGCAGGCGGGGCTGGCGGCGGAGTACACGGCGTTTGCGTCGGGGATTCCAACGGGGACGGGCAGCGGGCCGGCCGACGACGTATGGCCAGGCGAGGCGTGGACGATCTCGGCGGCGCAGTGGGGTATTGCTGGCACGGTGATTGTGCGTGAGGTGGAGCTGACGTTTGCAGGGCTGAGCGACGCGCTGGCGAGTTACGCGATCCGCATGGCGAACGAAGCGGCAGAGACCATCGCGTTCAAATTCAACAAGAGCAAGCACAACGCACTGATCACGGTGGTGACCAGCGCGCTGACGGACAACGTGGCGACCCGGCCTCCGGGATTGCCGGATGCGAGGATTGCGACCTGGGGAACGACGGCGCTGAGCATGGACATGGGGACCAGTCCGATTACGGGCGGCGGCTTTGAAGTGCGCGTGGAGGGCGACTGGGGGTGGGGCATGACCCTGAATCAGAACCTGGTGGGGCGCTACGCGAGTGAGACTTTTACGCTGCCAAACACGGGAGTGGCGCAGAGCTTCTACCTGCGGCAGTACGACGCGAGCACGCCGCCACAGTATTCGCCGTACACGACGGTGATCAGCGTGGATCAATGACAATGACAAACTTTGAAGAACGAGTACTACGCGATTTGGGCGAGTTGAAGGCGCACATGCGTTGGATAGTAGGCAACGGCAACGAGGGAAAAATCCAGGAGCTGGAGATGCGCATTCAAAAGCACGAGGCGGCGCTGCAACGCACGGCCGGGTTGGGCGTGGCCGTGGGAATCCTGGTGACGGTGCTGCATTTGGCGCTGGATTCGCTGAGGGTGATGCACCGATGACGGCGCGCGAAGAGTTTTTGCAGAAGGCATGGGCGGCGGCCGAGGCGAGTTCAAAACTAAGCGGGATGCCGGCGGCGGTGACCGTGGCGCAGGCGGCGCTGGAGAGCCGATGGGGCGAGAGCGAGCTGAGCCGCGAGGCAGCGAACTACTTCGGCATTAAGGCTCACGGGGCGGAGGCGCGGACGGTGATGCAGACCGAAGAGTGCTCCAAGGGGCGCGAGGTGACGGTTGCCGCGGGCTTTGAAAAGTTCGCGACGATGGCAGAGTGCTTCCGGCGGAGGGACGCGATTCTGCTCTACGGCGCGGTGTATGCCGAGGCGCGAAAGTGCGTGGCGGACGAAGAGAAATTTGTGCGGGCGATGGCCAGGCACTGGGCGACGGATCCTGCGTATGCGGAGAAGTTGCTGGCAGTGCTGAGAGAAGTAAAGGAGGCGAGGGGATGATATTTTTGGCGACGCTGCTGCAGGGGATGAGCTTTATTCCGGCGGTGGTGCATGGGGTGGAAGGGTTGTTTGGCGGCAAGACGGGCGGCGAGAAGAAACAGGCGGCGATGCAATTTGTTTCGTCTGCGATGGGCGTGCCGCAGGCAGTGGAGAGCAAGCAGATTGGCGACGCGGAGAAGTTCAGCGAGGGGCTGGGCAAGGTGATTGACGGCGTGGTGGAATGCTTGAACGCAAGCGTGTGGAAGAAGTAGAACCTCCTGTGTGGGCTGGCGGCGGAGCTTCGGCTCCGCCGCCTTTTTTGCGTTTGCGGAGAAGAGGAAGAGCAAAGGCAACTACCCCACTCAAGCCAACAGAGGGCTTGAATGGGGCACCCGTCCAAGACAAATTCAAAGACAAGGTCAACTACCCCACCCTCCGCCAAAAGAGGGCGGAAGGGTAGGGCACCCGTCGGTAGGTGACCTTAAGTGGCGCACTTGGCGTGAATGTTGCGGGGGTCCTTCGCTTGAGCTATGCGGCCGGGTACGCGCCAACTGACGGCGCTCCGGCCGCTGGCGCTCGGCGCTCAGGATGACACTAGAGAACAAGAACAAGAGCAAAGACAAGATCAACTACCCCACCCTCCGCCAAAAGAGGGCGGAAGGGTAGGGCACCCGTCGGTAGGTGACCTTGAGTGGCGCACTCGGGAAAAGGCAACTACCCCACTCAAGCCAACAGAGGGCTTGAATGGGGCACCCGTCCAAGACAAATTCAAAGACAAGGTCAACAACCCCACCCTAGCAACAGCGGCTAGAGTGGGGCACCCGGCAAAGGCGCTCAGGATGACACTAGAGAACAAGAACAAGAGCAAAGACAAGATCAACGACCCCACCCTAGCAACTACGGCTAGAGTGGGGCACCCGGCAAAGGCAACTACCCCACTCAAGCCAACAGATGGCTTGAATGGGGCACCCGGTGGAAAATTGTGCGCAAGAAAAAACGGCGAGCCTAAGCCCGCCGCTGGGATTGCTTGTGCGTCTAGAGCGGCTCACTCCACCCCTCGAGCGTCTTCTTTACGACCATCATGAACTGGTCGGCGACGGCACCGTCAATGATGCGGTGGTCGAAGCCGATGGCCACGGTCATCATGCTGCGGATGGCGATGGTGTCGTTGCCTTCTTTGTCGGAGAGCACAACGGGCTTTTTGACGATGTTGCCGATGTCCAGGATGGCGACCTGCGGCTGGCTGATGATGGGCAGTCCGAAGCTGGCGCCGAAAATTCCCGGGTTGGTGATGGTGAAGGTGCCGCCCTGGACCTCTTCGGGCTTGAGCTTCTTGCTGCGGGCGCGTTCGCCGAGGTCGTTGAGGGCGCGCTGCAGGCCGGTGAAGCTGAGCTCGTCGGCGTGCTTGATGACCGGCACGAGCAAGCCCCAGTCGAGGGCGACGGCGATGCCGATGTTGATGTCGCGCTTGTAGTGGATGTTCTCGCCTTCGACGCTGGAGTTGAGGATGGGCCAGGCGCGGAGTCCCTGGGCCACGGCGCGGATGAAGAAGGGCGTGTAGGTGAGCTTGAGGCCGGTGGCGGCCAGGAAGCTGTTCTTGTTCTTCTCGCGCAGGCGCACGATGCGCGTCATGTCCACGTCAAAGACGGTGTGGACGTGAGCGCTGGTGCGGCGCGAGGCGATCATGTGCTCGGCGATTTTTTTGCGCATGACCGACATGGGCTCGATTGCGCCCGGTGTGCCGGCGAACTTGTTGGGCGTGGCGGGCGCGGCCGGAGCGGCGGCAGGAGTTGCAGCGGGAGCAGGCGCGGAGGTTTTCGCCTTTTCGACGAAGGCGAGGATGTCGTCCTTGGTGACGCGACCGCCGGAGCCGGTGCCGGGGACGTGGCGGAGATCTACGTTGTTTTCTGCGGCGAGCTTGCGCACGAGCGGCGAGGTGCGGACATCCTCGTTGGCGGCGATGGGCGCGGCAGCGGGGGCAGAGGCTGATACAGGAGCCGCAGGTTTTGCAGCGGCTGGTGCTGATGCCGGAGCGACAGGCTGAGCTGCAGAGGCGGCTGGCGCAGGTGCTGGAGCGGCGGCCGCACCGGAGCCACCGATGACGGCGACGACGGCGTTGACCTGGACGGTTTGTCCGGCTTCGGCCTTGATGGCCGAGAGGATTCCGCTGACGGGCGCGGGGATTTCGGCGTCCACTTTGTCGGTGGAGATTTCAAAGAGAGGCTCGTCGCGGGTGACCGAGTCGCCTACCTTTTTGAGCCACTTGGTGATGGTGCCCTCGAAGATGGACTCGCCCATCTGGGGCATGACGACATCGGTGGCGGGACCAGCGGCGGCGGAGTTCGCCTTGGCCGGTGCGGCTGGGGGCTCTGGGGATATTGCGGGCGCAGATGAAGGCGCGTTCTTAGCTGGCGCGGTGGCGCTGGCCGAGGCCGAATCATCAATGACGGCGACGACGGCGTTGACCTGGAGGGTTTGGCCGGCCTGGGCGCGGATTTCCTTGAGGATGCCGCTGACGGGGGCGGGGATCTCGGCATCCACCTTGTCGGTGGAGATTTCGAAGAGGGGCTCGTCGCGGGTGACGCGATCACCGGGCTGTTTGAGCCATTTGGTAATAGTTCCTTCGAAGATGGACTCGCCCATCTGGGGCATGACGACTTCAGTAGCCATTTTTTCCTTCCGCGCACCGGGGAGTTCGGGCTCCATGGCGCCAACGGGAAATTATATATGGATGGATGTGGCAAGGTCGCGTGGGGTTGCGGAAGTTCGAACTGAAATGGGTAAGCGGAGGCTAGCTCAGAGGATACTCATCAATCTTTACGGTGGATAAATGCTGGGAGCATAGGCAAAGTCAATTTCCCCACTCAAGCCTAAGGAGGGTATGAATGGGGCACCCGCAACTACCCCACCCTCCGCCGAAAGACGGCGGAAGGGTAGGGCACCCGGCTTCACTTTCAAAGATAGGGGTCCTTCGACTGCGCTTCGCTCCGCTCAGGATGACACTGCAAAACAAGGTCAAAAGCAACTACCCCACCCTAGCAACTGCGGCTAGGATGGGGCACCCGCAACTACCCCACCCTCCGCCGAAAGACGGCGGAAGGGTAGGGCACCCGGCTTCACTTTCAAAGATAGGGGTCCTTCGACTGCGCTTCGCTCCGCTCAGGATGACACTGCAAAACAAGGTCAAAAGCAACTACCCCACCCTAGCAACTGCGGCTAGGATGGGGCACCCGCAACTACCCCACCCTCAAGCCAACAGACGGCTTGTATGGGGCACCCGGCGGGGTAGAGTCCGCTACCCCACTGCAACCCAAGAGGGCTTGTAGGGGGCGGCCGGCAACCGGCGCCCGGGGTGCATGGAGTTGGGCGCGAGCAGGGTTCAGCGCTGGGCGATGACCAGCCAGGTGGACCCAGTGAGGGGCGCGGCGTAAGTCATCTTCCAGCCTTCGGCGACCAGCTCACGGCTAGCCTGCGCAAGGGTGAAGCGGTGCTCCGGCGGTGGGCCGGGAGGCGAGACGCCCTCCGGACTCCAATCGAGGACGGCGAGGCGGGCACCGGGGGCGCTGATGCGGGCGAACTCGCGCAGGGCGGCCTGACGGTCATCCAGCTCATGCCAGACGGCGGAGAGAAAAACCAAGTGGCAGGAGGCATCGGGCAGGGTGGTGGCAACGTCACGGGCCTCGACGAGACGGATGTTGGCCGGGGCATCCGGAGCCTGGAGTTTGTCCCGGAGAAGGCCGAGAAGAAGCGGCGAGGGGTCCACGGCATAGACCACCCCAGGAGCGGCGCGGCGGGCGAGCGGCAGAGAAAAATAGCCGGTGCCGGCGCCGATGTCGGCAATGTTCATGCCGGGCTCGAGCGCGAGCAGGTCGAGTGTGGCGTTGATGGGAAAGTGGTCGCCGCGGTCAGGAGCATCGAGGCGAGAGGCCTTGCTGGGATCGAAGCGGCCGGGTTGATGGCTCATGGAACCAGTGTAGCGTACGGAATTCAGGGGCTGGGACAGGACGGGGGCGGCGGGCAAAACATGCCTCCGGGTGGGCTGTGATGGGCATCACTGTGCGGGCGCGGGCGGCGAGGGATATACTTTTTGCATTATGGCCTTTCCGATTAATCGTCAGCGTCGCATGCGCCGCACCGAGGCTTTGAGGAGCTTTGTGCGGGAAACCCGGCTTACGCCGGCAGGGTTTGTCTATCCGTTGTTCATCTGTCCGGGCGAGGGCGTGAGGAAGCCGGTGGGCTCCATGCCTGGGGTGTTTAACCTGAGCGTGGACGAGGCGGTGAAGGAATGCCGCGAGGTGTACGCCTTGGGGATTCCGTCGGTGATTTTGTTTGGCCTGCCGGAGCACAAGGACGAGCAGGCGAGCGGCGCGTGGGCCGATGATGGAATTGTGCAGAAGGCGGCGCGGGCGATCAAGAAGGAAGTGCCGAACCTGCTGCTGATGGGCGATGTTTGCCTGTGCGAGTACATGAGCCACGGCCACTGCGGCATTGTGAAGAAGGTGAACGGGCCGACGCCGGAGACGGAATACGAGATTCTGAACGATCCGACGCTGGACCTGCTGGCCAAGACCGCCGTGGCACAGGCCAAGGCCGGCATGGACATCATCGCGCCGAGCGACATGATGGACGGACGGATTGAGTCTCTGCGGACGGCCTTGGACGCGCACGGCTTTGAGAACACTCCGATCATGAGCTATGCGGCGAAGTTCGCCAGCGGCTTCTACGGACCGTTCCGCGAGGCGGCGGATTCGGCTCCCAGCTTTGGCGATAGGCGCAGCTACCAGATGGATCCGGCGAACGCTCGCGAAGCCATGCGCGAGATTGAGCTGGACCTGGAAGAGGGCGCGGACATGATCATGGTGAAGCCGGCGATTGCGTATCTGGACATCATCGCCGAGGCGCGGGCGCGCTATGACGTGCCTCTGGGCGCCTACCAGGTGAGCGGCGAGTACGCGATGATCAAGGCGGCGGCGCAGAACGGCTGGATTGACCACGACCGCGTGATGCTGGAATCACTGTTGAGCATTCAGCGGGCAGGCGCTTCGATCATCCTGACGTATTTTGCGAAAGAGGCGGCGAAGCTGCTGTAGTTCTCAGGTTTCAAGGTTTCAAAGTTACAAGGTTTCAAGGAGGGGCTGCCGAGAGGTGGTCCCTTTTTTTGTGCGCAGGGTGAGGGCAACTACCCCACCCTGGCAAGCACGGCTAGGGTAGGGCACCCGGCAAAGACAAATTCAAAGACTAAGAGCAACTACCCCACCCTCCGCCAAAGGAGGGCGGAAGGGTAGGGCACCCGGCGTGCTGCAAAGGTGACCTTGATGCCGCATGAAGAATTTAGCCGCACGGGGGTCCTTCGCTTCGCTCAGGATGACACCTAAAAACATAATCAAAACAACAGCAACTACCCCACCCTGGCAACTACGGCCAGGATGGGGCACCCGGCAAAGACAAATTCGAAGACTAAGAGCAACTACCCCACCCTCCGCCAAAAGACGGCGGAAGGGTAGGGCACCCGTCGTGCTGCTTTTATCCGCAGATGGCGCGAAGGTGGGGGTGAGGGTGGCGCATCCGGCGAAAGACTTTTGCGTCTCCGCGGTAAGGCTGTAGTCTGTTTGGGTTCGGCGGAATTCGATTGCGGCAGCGGCTGGAGGACGGTGGTGAACCTGCTCCGGCGATGGAGGACGGCGTGCGAGTGATGCGCTTCGAGTGGCGGCGGTTGGCGGTGTTCCTGATGGTCGGCGCGTTCCTGGCGCTGGCCGTGGGGCAGGTCAGTGAGAAGAAGAAGCCCGAGGACGAGCTGGCGGAATGGATTCGCGCGAGCTACACGAAGTACGAGTACCGGGTGCCGATGCGCGACGGAGTGAAGCTGTTTACCAGCGTGTATGTGCCGAAGGACGCCAGCGAGCAGAAGCCGTATCCGGTCCTGTTCGACCGCACTCCGTACACGGTGAGTCCGTATGGAGTGGACCAGTACAAGACCGCGCTGGGGCCGAGCGAGTTGTTTGCGCGGTCAAAGTACATTTTTGTGTATCAGGATGTGCGCGGAAAGTTTTTGAGTGAAGGCGTGTTTGAGGATATGCGTCCTTACGTGGCGGAGAAGAAGAGCGCGAAGGACGTGGACGAAGCGAGCGACACCTACGACACGATTGACTGGCTGGTGAAGAACATTGCGCACAACAACGGCCGGGTGGGCGTGTGGGGCATCTCGTATCCGGGATTCTATTCGGCGATGGCGGCGATTGACGCGCATCCGGCGCTGAAGGCGGTGTCGCCGCAGGCTCCCATTGCCGATTGGTTTGTGGGCGATGACTTCCACCATAACGGCGCGCTGTATTTGCCGCACATGTTCGGCTTCATGTACACGTTTGGGCAGCCGAGGCCGGAGCCGACGACACAATGGGCTCCACGCTTTCAGCACGAGACGCAGGATGGATACGACTTCTATTTGCACAACGCCGAACCGCTGAGCCAGGTGGATGCGAAGTTCTATCACAACCGGGTGCGCTGGTGGGACGAGATCGTGAAGCATCCGAACTATGACGCGTTCTGGAAGGCGCGCTCGACGCCGCAGTTTCTGCGCAACATCAGGCCCGCAATGTTGACCGTGGGCGGATGGTTCGACGCCGAGGACCTGTACGGCGCGCTGCACACGTTTGCGGCGGCGGACAAGCAGAGTCCCGAGGGGGACGTAAAGCTGGTGATGGGACCGTGGTTCCACGGCGGCTGGGCGAGGAGCGACGGAGACCACCTGGGCAATGTGTGGTTCGACGGCAAGCAGAGTTTGTTCTACCGCGAGAAGATCGAGTTTCCGTTCTTCGAGCATCACCTGAAGGGCGCGGCCGATCCCGGACTGCCGAAGGCTTACGCCTTTGAGACCGGCACGAACCAGTGGCGTCGGTATGAGCAGTGGCCTCCGAAGGCGGCGAAGGCGGCGGCGCTGTATTTGGGAGCGAATGGCAAGCTGAGTTTTGCTCCGGCGGCGGGTGGTGCGGATTACGACGAGTATGTGAGCGACCCGGCAAAGCCCGTGCCGTATATCACGGGCAACGAGTTTGGCATGACGCGCGAGTACATGACGGAGGATCAGCGGCAGGCCGGGCGGCGGACCGACGTGCTGGTGTATGAGACCGAGGCGCTGACCGAGGACGTGACGCTGGCCGGTCCGCTGAAGCCGGAGCTCTGGGTGAGCACCAGCGGAACGGACGGCGACTGGGTGGTGAAGCTGATTGACGTGTACCCGGACAACTATCCCGAGCACGAGGGGAATCCGAAGGAAGTTCACATGGGCGGATACGAGCAACTGGTGCGGGGCGAGTTGTTCCGTGGGCGGTACCGCAACGGCTACGAGAGGGCCGATGCGTTTGAGCCGGGCAAGGCGACGAAGATTGAGTACGCGATGCCGGATGTAAACCACACCTTCCGGCGCGGACACCGCATCATGATCCAGGTGCAGAGCACGTGGTTCCCGCTGGTGGATTTGAATCCGCAGAAGTTTGTGCCGAACATCTACGAGGCGCGGCCGGAAGACTTCCAGAAGGCGACGGAGCGGGTGTATCACACGGCGGAGCGGGAGTCGAAGGTGGACGTGATGGTGCTGAGCAAGTAGCGGGAGGTTTCAAAGTTACAAGGAGGGGCTGCCGAGAGGTGGTCCCTTTTCTTGGTGAGTTAAAGTCAACTACCCCACCCTGGCAACTACGGCCAGGATGGGGCACCCGGCGTGCTGCAAAGGTGACCTTGATGCCGCATGAAGAATTTAGCCGCACGGGGGTCCTTCGCTTCGCTCAGGATGACACTTCAAAATCAAGAACAGGATCAAATTCAACTACCCCACCCTGGCAACTACGGCTAGGATGGGGCACCCGTCAAAGACAAATTTAAAGACCAGGGCAACTACCCCACCCTCCGCCAAAGGAGGGCGGAAGGGTAGGGCACCCGGCGTGCTGCAAAGGTGACCTTGATGCCGCATGAAGAATTTAGCCGCACGGGGGTCCTTCGCTTCGCTCAGGATGACACTCAAAAACAAGAACAGGATCAAATTCAACTACCCCACCCTGGCAACTACGGCCAGGATGGGGCACCCGTCAAAGACAAATTCTAAAGACCAGGCCGACTACCCCACCCTCCGCCAAAGGAGGGCGGAAGGGTAGGGCACCCGGCTGGTGCACGCGCAAAGCAATCTACCCAAGCAAACAGTGGGCTTGAATGGGACACTGGCAAAAGCGATATCCTAAAGAATATGGTGAGGGAGTGATGGTGATATCGGTCGTCAATCTTGGACGGTGTGACTACGCGACGGCTCTGCGGCTGCAGGAGACGCTGGTGGCGCTGCGCAAAGAGGAGCGTGTGGGCAACGTGCTGCTGTTTGTGGAGCATCCTGCGGTGATTACCCTGGGGCGCAACGCGAAGGAGGCGAACATTATCGCCCCGCGAGAGTTCCTGGCGGAAAGAGGCATCGAGGTTGTGGAGATCAACCGCGGCGGCGACGTGACCCTGCACGCTCCGGGACAACTGGTGGCCTATCCGATCTTCGATCTGCGCTCGTTGGCGGGCAAGGTGGGGGCCGTGGAGTTTGTACGCCGCCTGGAAGAGGTGCTGATGCGCACCTGCGCGAAGTGGGCGATGGAGACGCAGAGAATTGCGGGGATGACCGGGGTGTGGACCTTGCCGGAAATTCCGTCGCGGCTGAACGGACGCGTGATGGGCCGGGATTATGTTCCGCAAGGCGAAGTTCCGCAAGGCGAGAATGCCAGCAGCGAGGCGAAGGCCGGCAAGTGGAGCGAGCGCAAGGTGGCGGCCATCGGCGTGCACATCTCGCGCGGAGTGACCAGCCATGGATTTGCCTTGAACGTGACGACCGAGCTGGGGCTGTATCAATACATTGTGCCGTGCGGACTGACGAAGCCGGTGACGAGCATCGAGTTTGAGACCGGCGCGCGGCCCAGCCTCGACGAGGTGATGGTGGTGGCGGCGCGCAGCTTTGGAGAGATATTCGCGGGCCAGATTCTGTGGCTGGAGACGCTGGACGACCTGCTGCCGAAGACGGCGTGGGAGCAGGATACTCCGGCGCGGGCTCCGGAGAACGAACGGCGCGTGGCGGGCGACGATGAAACGACTTCCGGTCAAGCATAGAGATCCTCGAAGAGTTGTTTCCCCCGGCCTCACCGCCGGGGGCGGATTGAAACGTGCAGACCCTGGGGTGCTGACCCATCGGGTTTCCCCCGGCCTCACCGCCGGGGGCGGATTGAAACGACGCCGAACTGGCATCGCGAGTCTCAAGCCGTTTCCCCCGGCCTCACCGCCGGGGGCGGATTGAAACAGCAGCGGCCGAGGCCGACACCGGAGCGTAGGTTTCCCCGGCCTCACCGCCGGGGGCGGATTGAAACGCAGCTCGCACTGCGCAGTCGTTGGAATCCCCGGCATCACGCCGGGCGGTCTCCAGAGCCGGCCGCGTCGGCGGTTTCCCCGGCCTCACCGCCGGGGGCGGATTGAAACTGCAGCTCGAGCCGGCGACGTCCGGCTCTATTCCCCCGGCCTCACCGCCGGGGGCGGATTGAAACCCCGGGATCGATCGCTCCCCACACGCACCCGTGTTTCCCCCGGCCTCACCGCCGGGGGCGGATTGAAACGTGCGATAGTCGCTGCTGGCCTGCTCGTGCGCGTTTCCCCCGGCATCACCGCCGGGGGCGGATTGAAACTGCTCGGCGCATTCGACGCTGGCCTCGACGGCTCGGCTGTTTCCCCCGGCCTCACCGCCGGGGGCGGATTGAAACCGAGCGGCACTCCCGGAGCATCCCACGGCCGTTTCCCCCGGCATCAACGCCGGGGGCGGATTGAAACCCGGCGGCCTGGCGATTCAGCGGTACTCGCCGGTTTCCCCCGGCATCAACGCCGGGGGCGGATTGAAACGACTGCTCGCGTGCGCGACGGCCGTCTGGGCGTTTCCCCCGGCATCAACGCCGGGGGCGGATTGAAACCGGCTCCAGCGCCGTACCAGCGGCCACCGCCCGCTCCGTTTCCCCCGGCATCAACGCCGGGGGCGGATTGAAACCGACATGCCGAGTGCGGACCCTGCGAGACGTCACGGTTTCCCCCGGCATCAACGCCGGGGGCGGATTGAAACGCTCGACGGCGCGAGCCGTTTCCCCCGGCCTCAACGCCGGGGGCGGATTGAAACCACGGCGGATCCGGCGTCCTCGCGAGGTTTCCCCCGGCATCAACGCCGGGGGCGGATTGAAACACCGCTAGTACGCCCAGTCGTCGCAGCCCTCGCCGGTTTCCCCCGGCATCAACGCCGGGGGCGGATTGAAACGCCGAGTGCGGCTGAGCGTCGGCATCAACGCGAGCATGACGACGTTTCCCCCGGCATCAACGCCGGGGGCGGATTGAAACACGCTGCAACCCGGGGCACACCGCGATGCGTCCGGAGTTTCCCCCGGCATCAACGCCGGGGGCGGATTGAAACGACTGCTCGCCCGGCGGCCGCGAGGCGCGACGTTTCCCCCGGCATCAACGCCGGGGGCGGATTGAAACTCGGACGGGCATGGCAATTCAGCGCAGGACCGCGTTTCCCCGGCATCAACGCCGGGGGCGGATTGAAACATCCGTGAGCATGCAGTCCGAGCGCACGAGCGAGTCGTTTCCCCCGGCATCAACGCCGGGGGCGGATTGAAACCGGCTGGCCGGCAGCGCGACCGCCGACGGATGAACGTGTTTCCCCCGGCATCAACGCCGGGGGCGGATTGAAACCGCTGACGTGGCTGCCACGGCGTCGACGCTGCCGTCTGTTTCCCCCGGCATCAACGCCGGGGGCGGATTGAAACTGCTCGACCGGACCGCTGGCCGGAGCTCGCCGCGGTTTCCCCCGGCATCAACGCCGGGGGCGGATTGAAACTTGACTCGCGAGACGCCGAGCCGGTCGCCAAGCCGTTTCCCCCGGCATCAACGCCGGGGGCGGATTGAAACTCATGGCTACGGCACTGCTCCGCAAGCGGCAATCGGCTGTCGGTTTCCCCCGGCCTCAACGCCGGGGGCGGATTGAAACGCGTGTCCGAGGTGCCGGCGTCGACCCTGCCCAGTTTCCCCCGGCATCAACGCCGGGGGCGGATTCAAACAAGACAGCCGCTCCGCCCCCGCACTGGTTTCCCCCGGCATCAACGCCGGGGGCGGATTGAAACCTCCGGAAGAGACTCGGATCGTCACCCGACGTCGGCGTTTCCCCCGGCATCAACGCCGGGGGCGGATTGAAACCTCGACTTGTCAACCTGGCTGCCGCTCGGCCAGCTACGGGTTTCCCCCGGCCTCAACGCCGGGGGCGGATTGAAACAGCCGCTGCGGATCGACTGCCGCTCTCGCAGGTTTCCCCCGGCATCAACGCCGGGGGCGGATTGAAACTCGTCGCGTGGCCGGATCGCTCGCCACGCGGGTTTCCCCCGGCATCAACGCCGGGGGCGGATTGAAACAACTACTTGCCACGCGAGCCGGTCTCGCAGCTGAGGGTTTCCCCCGGCATCAACGCCGGGGGCGGATTGAAACAGCTCCGGACGACGCTGGGCCGGACGTCCCCGGCTCCGCGTTTCCCCCGGCATCAACGCCGGGGGCGGATTGAAACTCGCGACTGGTCGGCCGGCTGCGACGGTCGCCCGGCGTTTCCCCCGGCATCAACGCCGGGGGCGGATTGAAACCGAGATCCGCCGCAGTCCGCGTCGGGCAGGCGTGTTTCCCCCGGCATCAACGCCGGGGGCGGATTGAAACCGGCTTGGCGCGTCGGCCAGGGTCGCGGCCACGCGGGTTTCCCCCGGCATCAACGCCGGGGGCGGATTGAAACGATCCCGAGCATGACGTCGTCGATGGCGGCAGCGAGTTTCCCCCGGCATCAACGCCGGGGGCGGATTGAAACGGCATCGCCGAGCGCCGGCGCGGACGCGGTGTTTCCCCCGGCATCAACGCCGGGGGCGGATTGAAACTCGACTGCCTGCAGCGCCGCCGACCCCGCCGGCGTTTCCCCCGGCATCAACGCCGGGGGCGGATTGAAACCGGGGCTTGCCGCGGTCGCGGGGCGACAGGTTTCCCCCGGCATCAACGCCGGGGGCGGATTGAAACGGAACGTCGCGGCCGTGACCACGACGCGTGTTGTTTCCCCCGGCATCAACGCCGGGGGCGGATTGAAACAGACCGAAGCGCGTTCAGTATCCACGCCATCGGTTTCCCCCGGCATCAACGCCGGGGGCGGATTGAAACCGTGCATCAGCCTAGCATATTATGTCAGACTCACTGGCGGTTTCCCCCGGCATCAACGCCGAGCATGAAACTCCGCGGGCCGTGGCGCTGGCGTCCGCCCGGCGCATTTCCCCGGCATCAACGCCGAGCATGAAACGCGTTACTGGCGATCGTCAAAATGGCGCGAGGCATCCAGCATGACGCCGAGCATGAAACTGCACTGGAGGAACTCCGCCTACCGCGCATTTCGCGGTTTCCCCAGGCATCAACGCCGGGGCGGCTTGAAACCCATCACGAGGCCGCTGATGCGACGATACCGCGAGTTTCCCCGGCATCAACGCGGGGGCGGATTGAAACAAACTGACGGTGCTCGATCAGCTCTGCACTACGATGT
>CAVRDQ010000032.1:0-23257 GCA_963719655.1 uncultured Acidobacteriota bacterium
GTTATGTTCCTGTTCGCCTGGCTGAGTACGTATTGCTGACGTGCTGGCCATTGACAGCGCACACGGCCATTCCACCCGCGTGCTGGAGGCCGTGAGGGCCATCAAGAAGGCGTTGCCCTCGGTAAGCCTGCTGGCCGGCAACGTGGCCACCTACGAGGGCACCCGCGAGCTGATTGACTGCGGCGCCGACGGCGTCAAGGTCGGCATCGGCCCCGGCTCCATCTGTACCACGCGCATCGTCACCGGCGCCGGAGTACCGCAGATCACGGCCATTGCCGAGGCGGCACGCGCCGCCCGCGATACCGGCGTGCCGATCATCGCCGATGGCGGCGTCAAGTATTCCGGAGACATCAGCAAGGCCATCGCCGCCGGCGCCAGCATCGTCATGGTGGGCAGCCTGTTGGCCGGCACCGAGGAGAGCCCGGGCGAGACCATCCTGTACCAGGGCCGCACCTTCAAGGCCTATCGCGGAATGGGATCGCTGGGCGCCATGGCGCAGGGATCGAGCGAACGCTACTTCCAGAGCCTGGATGGCCCCGAGGAGGGCCGCCGCGCGGCCGACGGCGCCAGCAACGAGGAAGGCAACCGCCTGGCCAAACTGGTGCCGGAGGGCATTGAAGGCCGCGTGCCCTACCGCGGCACGGTGGCCATGATGGTGTATCAACTGGTGGGCGGACTGCGCAGCGGAATGGGCTACGTGGGCTGCGGCACCATCGAGGAGATGCAGCAGAATGCGCGCTTTATCCGCATCAGCGGCGCGGGACTGAAAGAGAGCCACGTGCACGATGTCACCATCACTCGCGAGGCGCCCAACTACCGTGCCGAGTAATCGGGCGCGGCAATCAAAGGACTCCCATTGAGGCATACACGCGAGCTGTTCTGGCGTTACTGGCTGCCGGTGCTGATCATGCTGTCGCTCATCAAGCTGGAGTCCACGTCAACGATGGCCAGTGGACACACGGCGCACATTCTGCGCGCGCTGCTGGGAGCCGTGGGAATTCACCTCTCTTATGTTCACCTGGATGTGCTGAACTTCCTGCTGCGCAAGGCCGGGCACATGCTGGGCTACGGCACCCTTTGTTTTCTGTGGATGATGCTGTTTCGCGGCGCCTACTGGCTGCGCCACGAATATCGCCGCCGCAAGCAGGGTCACATTGCCGTGCTGCGCATGTGGTGGCGCGCGGACTGGGCGGCTCTGGCCCTGCTGCTGACCTTCCTGGTGGCCTCGGCCGATGAGTTGCACCAGATGCGGCTCTCCGGGCGTACCGGAAGCTGGCACGACATCGCACTGGACACCTTTGCCGGCGCACTCGCCCTGGGCGCCTTGTGGCTGGAAGCACGCTCGGTTTGCCGGAAGCTGGATCCGCCGCATCCCGGAGATTGAATATTCGGGGAAAACTGCTGCGTTTCATGCTATCTTCCGGCCATGAAAATAACCTTCATGCTGTTCGCCGCACTCTGCTTCATGGTGCCCTCGGCCGCTTCACAGTCGGCGACCCCAAAATCCGCGGCGCAAGGGCAGACGATGAGCGCCGAAGAGGCATCCATCCGGCAGGTTTCAGAAGATTGGATCCGCTTCTATAACCTCGGAGACGCAACGAAGGTCGCGGCTCTGTACACCGAGGATGGCTATTATCTTTCGGCACACATTCTGGCCCATGGAAGGCAGGCCATTCAGGCCTATTGGGAGCGCGGCATTCAAGCCGGCGGACATCTTGATTTCATCAATCCGCTGACGGTCGCCTACGCCGGAGACCTCGCTTACTGTGCCGGCATCTATCAGGCGACCAACGCAGGGGTGACGGTGGATGGGCGCATTCTCATCGTGCTGCGGAAGGTGAACGGCCGTTGGCTGATGGCTGCCCATGAGACGGTCGTGCGCGACCAGCCACTATGATCCGGAATTTCCCGTCGCGAGCGTCCGGGCAGGTTAGGGATTCGATGTTCTTCCTCCGGCGCCGCTGACTCTCCTGCAGCTCTCTTCCTCCCACATCGCCGGTTTGCCGTCCGCGCCAAACATTTCGAGATAGGCATCATAGGCGGCATCATCTTTTTTTGTGAGGCTGTGCCGGACAGGCAGCTTCTGGTCGCCAAGAATCATAGAACCGGTAAAGACAAGCTTGTCCCTATCCCATCCCGGAGAGGTCAACTCCAGCCGCGAGCCGCCGATGTTCATATCCCGGCGGATGTGCAGCTTGGCGTTGTCGTCCCAGGTACTGAATCCGATTAACGTCTGTTTGCCCTTCACCGGGCCTTTCAACTGATCAATATGGAAGGTGAGCCAGGAGTCGCGCAGAGTCATCTTGAAGACGAAGCGGTCGGTGAACATTACTCCGGGCCCAACCGGCGAGTTATGTTGTGTACCCTCGCAAATCCAGGTGCCGACAAACCACTTCTCTAGTGACAGCGGATCCGGCTGCACCGGCCCCACTGCGGTCTTAACGGGCTGGCTGTAACCCACGGCGCACATTGCAAGAAATGTGATGGCAAGAATGATCTTCTTCATGCAAACATCCCTCAAGAAAATCTACGGTCTGCCCACACGCAGCCAGCCGCGCGTCTGCCCATCCGCGGTGCGGCCCACGGCCAGGGTCAGCACGCCCAGCGGAGTGCGCCACAGCATTCCCACCGAGCCGCTCTGTTCGCTCTGCCAACTCTGGCCGGGCTGCTGGAGACCGGCAACGTCATACCAGGCGCCCAGCCAGGGATGCTGTCCGAAGAAGTTGATGCCCGTAATCGGCTTCCGGTAGGCCAGTTCGGCACGGGCGAGCGAGGCGGCGTGAAACTGCTGGAAGCGATAGCCGCGCAGATCACCCTCCCCGCCCAGGGCGAATAGATCGTAGTAATGCGCTGCGGCTCCAAAGTTGCTGGCCGCGGCCAACTGCATGGTCACTACTCCATGCGCGACCGGGTAGTGCTCCTCCACCGCGAACTGCCCGAGCGGCGTCAGGCTGCCATCCGACTGGCGGTAACGGCCGCCCAGCGAGGCCGCGATGAGCGCTCCGCGCGTGGGCAGGATTGCGTCGTCGAGGGTGATGCGCTCCAGGCGCAGACGCGGCGCCACAAAGGCTCCATTGCCAGGCACCGGCGCCGCGGAGAGAACAAAGGACTGCAGGCGCTCGTCTCCAGCCTCCACACCCATTCGCACGCGCCACCGTGGAGTCGGCGCGTAGCCCACGTCGAAGGTGGCGGAATACACATCCTGCCAGTGCGTCTGCTGCGAGCCGCCGAGATAGGTTTCGCTGTTCGTGCGCTGAACCACCAGCGCGGGCGACCAGAACCAGCCGCGGGCAAAGTCCTGCTCCCAGGCGGCGCTTAGGCCCGGACTGTAACCGGCCGTGGCCGATAGACGGAGGCGCGAGGCGTAGTTATCGGCAGGCAGATAGGTTGCCGCGGCCGTGACGGCTCCGTGTGCGCTCTCGCCGTTGGCGGTGGCAAAGTCCACGGAGGGACGCAGGCGCCACTGGCCTCCGGTGCGGGGCTCGGCCAGCGCAGAAGTGGAAGCGGTTTGTACGCCGGTTGATTGCGATGGCGAAGCCTGCCGGCCATCCACGGCCGCCGCACCCAGCCGGTAAAAGACGCCGGGCAGTCCTTCGGCGGCGGCCAACTCCTGCAGCCGTTCGCTGAACTGCTCCGAGGTCAGCAGCACGCCACTGGGCACGGCGCGCTCCACGGCCTCGGCCAGCGAGGCACTGGCCGTTGCGCCCGGCAAGGAGGCTCCGGCGCGCAGCACGGCCGGAGGCGCGGGCAGCAGGCGCGCCCGCCTTGCCGCCACGTAGGTAGCCCAGTCGGCATCGTTCAGGGCGAGCGTGGCCAGGAAGCGCTCTTTCTGCTGCGCCGCCTGGTAGCCGCGCTCGGCCAACTCGTGCGTGTGCGCGGGGTCCAGTCCGCCCAGGCCGGTGAGTGACGGAACCAGCAAAAGGTCGGCCATGCTTAGGTGCTCGCGCTCGTTGTAGGCGATGGTCACGCTGATGGACTGCTCGGCCACGTTGGGCAGCGAGCGCAGCCGCTCCGGGTTGGGCACGGGCAGCGCAAAGTACACGCCGATCACGATGTCTCCGCCCATGGCGCGGGCAACGTCCGTGGGCAGATTGTCCACCAGCCCGCCATCCACCAGCACGCGGCCATGGTCTTCCACCGGGGCGATCAGCCCGGGAATGGCCACGCTGGCGCGCACGGCGCGCGGAAGGTTGCCGCCATCGAGGGTGACGGAGCGTCCGGTGCGAAGGTCGGTGGCAACGGCGCTGAAGGGCGTGGGCAATTCGGAAAAGTTCTGCACCGCGGAGTAGGCCAGCATGTTGTGGGAGACAAACAGATCAAACGCCGTGCCCGTGCTGAGTCCCGCCGTCAGTGCTCCGTGCTGGCCCAGGTGCAGCTCCAACTCGCTGGCCGAGGTGGCGCGCGCCAGTCGTTCGGCCTCCGGCAGAACGGGGTAGGCGTCGGTGATGCGCGTGGCCTCGCGCCACTCCGCCCCGCCCATCAGTCGCTCAATCTCCTGCGGAGAATGGCCCGTGGCATAGAGGGCGCCGATGAGGGCTCCCATGCTGCTGCCGGCGATGCCATCCACCGGGATGTGATGCTCCTCGCAGTAGCGCAACACACCGATGTGCGCCAGGCCAAGATTGGCTCCGCCGCTGAGGGCCAGCACAATGCGCGGGCGGCCCAGGGGCTGAGTGGTCTTGTGTTCCGCGGGTTGCGGCGTGGCTGAGGCAGCCGGCGATGCCTGCGCCAAGGCCAGCGAGCACAGCGCCAGCAGGCTAATGAAGACGATCACAAATCTGGCTTGGCGATGCACGCTGCGGCCTCCAAAGAAGTAAAGGATGAGCATAACGCGAAGGCACCCTGCAAGGGGTGCCTTCTTGATGCGCAATGGCCGACGGCCTACAAGGTCAGCTCGGCCAGCACCAGGTTGTCTTCCAGGTCCGGAGCGCTCAGGTGGAAGCCCAGTTTGCGGCACAGTGACTGCATCTCCTTGTTCTCTCCAAGCATATTGGAGTGTACCTTCTGCAGCTTCTGGTCGCGCGCCACCACAATCAGGCGGCGGTAAAGCTCAGCGCCAAGGCCCTGGGCCTGCAGTTCGTCCTGCACCAGGGCGGCCAGTTCGGCCTCCGGACGGCCATGAATCTGGCTGAGGCGGCCGACGGCGATGATGTCCGGCGAACCATCGGGCTTTTTGCGCTCGGCCACCAGTGCCATCTCGCGGTCGTAGTCAATAAAGCAGATGCGGGTCAGCCGCTCGTGCGCCGTGCGCTGCGTCAGCTTGAGCGGCTGGAAGTAGCGCAGGTACACCGAGCGCTCGCTCAACTTCTTGTGGAACTCGATCAACGTCGGCTCGTCCTCGGGACGGATGGGACGGATCATGACTTCCTCGCCGCTCTTCATCTTCCACGGCGCAACATACTTCACCGGGTAGGGCCGGATGGCCGAGTGCGGAAGCTGATCGTCCGGGATGGACGCTTCGTGCACCAGCACGCGGGCGTCGAGGGCAATCAACTGCTCGGGCGAGGCCAGCACGGGATTGATGTCAATCTCCTTGATGGCCGGGTTCTCAATCACCAGGTTGCTGAAGCGCACCAGCAGCTCTTCGAGCGCCGCCATGTCCACCGACTTGCGGCCGCGCACGCCCTTCAACGCCTTGTAGATGCGGGTCTGCTCCATCATGCGGCGCGCCAGCGTTGTGTTCAGCGGCGGCAAGGCCAGCGAACGATCCTCGAAGACCTCGACCAGCTGGCCGCCGGTGCCGAAGAGCAGCACGGGGCCGAACTGCGGATCGAGCGACGAGCCGAGAATCAGCTCATAGCCATCCGACTGCTTGGCAAAGGGCTGCACGGTGACGCCCTGGAAGTGACCCGGACCGGCTTTCGCCTCCACCGACTCGCGAATCTGCGTGAAGGCGCGGCGCACACTGGCCGCGTCGGGAAGGTTCAACACCACGCCGCCCACATCCGTCTTGTGCGTGATGGTGTAGGAGTGCAGCTTGAGCACCACCGGGTAACCGATGGCCGCCGCAGCCTTCTCGGCTTCGTCCTCGCTGGTGGCAATCTCGGTGGGGATGCTGGGAATTCCGTAGGATTCCAGCAGCTTCTTCGATTCGTATTCGGTCAGGATAGTGCGGCCACCGCCGCGCACGCTGGTCAGTATCTGGTTGGCGCGCTCGCGGTCGGGCTGGTAGGCCGTCGAGTTCAGCGAAGGCGTCTCATACAGGCCCTTCAGGTTGTAGCTGTAGCGCCACATGTAGTTAAAGGCGCGCACGGCCGTATCTGGATAGTAGAAGCTCGGGATGCCTGCTCTGTTCAGGATGGCTTCGCCTGCGGCCACCGATTCGCCGCCCATCCAACTGGCCAGCACGGGCTTGCCAAGGCCCTTGCCGTAGGGCTTCAGTTCATCGGCAATTTTTGTGGGGTTGGTCATGCCCTGCGGAGTCATGATGACCAGCATTCCATCAATGTTTGGGTCTTTGGCAGCCACCTGTAGGCTCTTGGCGTAGCGCTCCGGCTCGGCGTCGCCCAGGATGTCCACGGGATTGTTGTGGCTCCAGGCGTCGGGAAGAAACTCGTTGAAGGCCTTCAGGCTGTCGGCGCTGATCTCGGCCAGCTCACCGCCGCCCTGGATGAGAGCGTCGGTGGCCAATACGCCTGGGCCTCCGGCGTTGGTGACAATGCAGAGGCGGTTGCCGCGCGGACGGGGCTGCTTGCTGAGCACCTCCGTCATGTAAAAGATCTCGGCAATGGAGTTGACCCGTAGCACTCCGACGCGGCGGAAGGCCGCTTCCAGCACGTCGTCACTGCCGGTGAGCGAGCCGGTGTGGCTGGCGGCGGCCTTGGCGGCGGCAGCCGTGCGGCCGGCCTTGATGACGATGATCGGCTTGGTCAGCGAGACCTCGCGGGCGGCGGAGAGGAACGAACTGGCGTCGCCAATGCTCTCCATGTAGATGACGATGGAAGAGGTTTTCGTGTCGTTGCCGTAGTAATCAATCAAGTCGCCCCAGTTGACGTCCAACATGGAGCCGATGGAGACGAAGCCGCTGAAGCCGACGTTTTCACGCATGCTCCAGTCCAGCACGGCCGTGCACAGGGCGCCGCTCTGGCTGATGAAGGCCACGTTGCCGGGGCGGGCCATGCTGTTGGCAAAGGTGGCGTTCAGGCCGACCACCGGGTTCATGACCCCCAGGCAGTTGGGGCCGATGACGCGCATGCGGCCACGGATGGTCTGCAGGATCTCCGCTTCCAGCGCGACACCCTTGGCGCCCGTCTCCTTGAAACCGGCGGAGATGACGATGCCGCCGGGGATTCCAAGCTCGACACTCTCCTTGAGCAGGGCCGGAACACCTTCCGCCGGGGTGCAGAGCACGACCAGGTCGGGAACCTCCGGCAGCGACTGCAGCGAGGGGTAGGTGCGGATGCCAAGCACGTTGCTGCGCTTGGGATTCACCGGGTAGATGGTGCCGCCAAAGGGGCTGCTGATCAGGTTCCACAGCACGGTGCGGCCCACGCTGCCGGCGCGTTCGCTGGCGCCGATCAGGGCTACGCTGGTGGGTTTGAAGATGGGGTCCAGAGGATGACGGTCGGCGCGCAAAACGTCATGCGAGGGGCTGACGTTTGTGACCGGAATTTTGCCGATGGGGGTCATGCGAGTTCACCTTTTCGACCTGATGATTGCCAACCGAAAATCATACGCCGTGGAGCGCCGCCAAAGGGTGAATTTTCCACCAGCCTGTGGCGGCAAATTTCCACCACGCCGCGGGGGCGAAAATGGAAAAGCCCCGCCGCGAGGCAGGGCTGTGAAACCGTTCCATTCCTGCGCTCAGCGGGCTTCCAGGACCTCCGCCGCAGAGTTCTGGGCGCGTTTCGCCTTGGAGCGGTAGGAGGAAGCTCCGGTGGCCATCAGGGCCACGGCCAGGCCGCCCACGGAGCCAATCCACCAGGGCTGGTGGGCCAGGTCGGCGGCCATCTGCACGGCAAAAAAGCAGCCCATCAGCAGAAAACTCGCGCCCAGCAGGCTGACCTGCGCCAGCAGCTTCGGGGCCTGCCTGGGGCTGGCACCGGCCAGGGCGAACACCTGTCCGGGTCTGCGACGCATCCAAAGGCCGGCAAAGGCCACCATTACGCCAAAAAGAACAAAAAGCCAGTCGAGGAGTCCCATGCCATCCCTTATCCCGGTAGAAGAACCACTGTCAAACAGTATGGGATTCAACAGCGGCGGCGGCAACTGCCCAAGGTCGGTGACCTTCTGTGACGCCTGTCGCGGGCGGCACATCTGCCGCTTACGGCTGCCCTACATTTTAGGCTACTTTCGGCGCGCCGCACCCGCTCCGAATGCTACAATCAAAGAGCCCGGAACCCCCGAAAATCCCCACACGGACGAGACGACTTTGGCTGAGCCATCTAACAAGAAGAGCCTGACCTACGCCGATGCAGGCGTTGACATTGAGCAGGGAAATCGCACCAAGCAGCGCATCAAGTACCTGGCGCATCGCACCTTCAACAAATGTGTCCTCAGCGAAATTGGCGGCTTCGGCGGCCTCTTCCAGGTGGACAAGCGCAAGTTCAAGGATCCCGTGCTGGTCAGCAGCGTGGACGGCGTGGGCACCAAGCTCAAGCTGGCCTTCCAGATGGGTGTGCACCACACCGTCGGCGGAGACCTGGTAAACCACTGCGTCAACGACATTGCCGTGCAGGGCGCCACGCCCCTGTTCTTCATGGACTACCTGGCCGTCGGCAAGCTCGAGCTGGAGATCGCCGAGAAGGTCATCAGCGGACTGGCCGAGGCCTGCAAGCACAACGGCTGCGCCCTGATTGGCGGTGAGACGGCAGAGATGCCGGGCTTCTATCCCGAGGGCGAATACGACCTGGCGGGCTTCATCGTCGGCGCCGTGGAGCGCGAAAAGATTTTGACCGGCAAGGACGTGCAGGTGGGCGACGTGCTCGTCGGCCTGCCTTCCACCGGACTGCACACCAACGGCTACTCCCTGGCCCGCAAGCTGATGTTCGAGGTCGCCGGCTACACCCCGGACACCTACGTCAACGAGATGAAGGGCAAAGTGGGCAGCGAGCTGATGAAGCAGCACAAGAGCTACTGGCCCGTGGTGCGCCGCGTGGTGGATGGCGAAGCCGTCAGCGCCATGGCTCACATTACCGGCGGCGGCATTACGGAAAACCTGCCGCGCGTGCTGCCCAAGGGCATCGGCGCCGTGGTGGAGCTGGGAAGCTGGCCCGTGCTGCCCATCTTTGAGCACCTGCAGAAGATCGGCTCCATTGAGCAGGCGGAGATGATGCGCACCTTCAACATGGGCATCGGCATGATCCTGGTGGTGCCGGCCAAGAAGTTCAAGAAGGTGCAGGGCATCCTGGACCGCGCCGGCGAAAAGGGCTACGTCATCGGCCGCACCGTAAAGGGCGACCGCAAGGTGCAGTACAGCTAAGTTTTCATACGAATGTTCCAACGCGAAAAAATCGCGGGCGCGCCGAACTGGCCGTCCGCGATTTTGTTTTTGCAGGTGGAGCCCCTTCACATCACAATTTTCTTAAGCTGATCAGCATATTGAATCAATTGCTTATTTACAGCCCTCATTTCTGAAATCAGTTCCTTATATTCAGGAAAGTGCTTTTGACGCTCCTGGGGGGCCAACCCTTTGTATTCCTCAGAATGGACCGCGCTCCAATGCCTAAATCGCGCTTGCCACTTTGTAAGATGGGGCCTAAGGCCGTTATTCAATGTTCCAATCGCGATATTGATTAGTTTCTGAGTACTATCATGGCGAACAATTTCTGCCGGGACGCTCGATATTAGTTGGCGGACTCGCCCAAAGAGTGCATACCAAGAATCATAGATTTCAACGATGACATCGTTGTCTGGGTCCACTGGTATGGCTGCTTTCCGTGTGACCAGCTCGGTCCAAATTTGGTGGGCGATTTGCACATCTTCATGGCTCGGATGGAGTTCAACCTCGCCGATTCCGCCAAGGTCAATCTTTAACTTCACCGCCTTAAGTCTCCAACCTGAATTCATGAAAAATCGAAATACGATTAGGACCATGATGCAAACTAACGCAAACGCCAATAGTGGGGCAGTCGGAATGCGAACTATCAGCCCGATTCCGTCAGATAAATTTAGTTCGAACATTACAGGGGAGTTCATCAATGGTATATCCCGCAATGCTTGCACTGAGCGTTTCTTATCATCATTGTGTTTGAGTTCTTTATGAGATTCGCCTTGTTGGCTCGATCCAACACTGCTTTCTCAATTAAGTCCCTCATATTTTCGATCGAATTAGGCATAACGTAGTAATTCGCATAGCTCTGCGTTTCTAATCCATACTGATAATTCTCAGCGAGCCTAGGGGGCAACGCCGGCCATGCTCGGTTAGTCCATTCAATCGGACGTCCCAGGTAATCTCTCTCAGGTGGCATTGCGGACGGCAGAACTAATGCAAGTATTCCATTCGGTATTGATTGCCCCCTAGTTAGCGACGACTTGATTTCCCAATCGACATACTTCCGACTGTGCGTACATTTTCCAATCAACACTATCGTCACTGACGCGTCATCAATGTACCTGCGACGAATCTCAGACATTACATAATCAGAGTCCTCGCTATTGATGAAATCGTCGTTGTCATAATATCCAAGCGCCTTGGGAGTAAACACACTACCGATGGTTGACCATCTCTGAATGAATTCATTTACTTCGTCGCGGTCGCCATGATAGTGGGATATGAAAATTCTTCTCTTAGGTGGACTTACTGGAACATTCCCAAATAGTGGATACAGGCTGGACATATCATCCTCGATTCAGCCTTGGGGGTAGGCACGTTCAGGGGTAAATCAAAAGAATAATATTTCACAGAGAGAATAGACTTGAACTGGCTATCCGGACAAGCCCTCTTCCTACTTTTGAACCAGCCCCGCCGCAATCTTTTCCGCCGCCAGTTTGCCGTTGCGCACCGCGTAGTTGGTGCCGCGGTCCTCGGGATAGACCTGCCCCATGGCAGCCACGTAAAGGCCTTTCAGCTCCGCTTCAAATGGCGGAATCTTCTGGCTGTGGTGCAGTCCGACGATGGGCTGCGAATAATCTGCCCGCCACACCCAGCTGCGCGTCAGCCACTGGCGCTCGAACTTCGGGAACATCCGCTGCAAGGCCGCCACGGCAAAGTCCACTGCCTCCTCGTCGCTCATCTGGTAGAGGTGTTCCTCGCGCGGCAGGTACTTGGAGAGATAGACGATGTGGCGTCCGCCGTAGCTGGTGACGGGCTCGAAGTTGGTGTGCTCAATGACGGCGACAAACGGGAAGCCGGGATCGTTGACGTTGAGCCAGTAGATGCTCGACAGGCTCTCGGATAGCTCCAGCACAATGCAAACGTTGGAGAGATACTGCATGTCGCGCAGGCGTGCCAGGTAAAGCGCGCTGCACTGGCCCTCCAGCAGATCAGAGGCGATGGGCAGCGGCGTAGTCAGCAGGACTCGGCGCGCCGCGATATCTCCATCCTCTGTAGCCAGCCCGGCGGCCACGCCATTGTGGGCAAGCACCTTGTGGACGGCACAGTCCAGCCGCACCTCGCCACCCAGGCGGCGAATCTCGGCGATCACGGCATCCACCAGGGCGGCAAAGCCTCCGCGATAGTAGCTGAGAACCTCCTGCCCGCCTGATCCGCGACTGCCTCCGCGCAACTTGAGCTTGTTCCAAATCCATACGGCGCTGACCTGATCGGCCTGGCGTCCGAACTTGCCCACCAGCAGCGGCTCCCACACCACCTTGTAGACGCGCGGCCCGCAATGTTCCAGCAGCCAATCGCGCGCCGTCACCGACTCCAACTGGTGCCAGTCTTTTACGCGGCGCGCAGCCAGGGCCACCCAGCCCAGGCGCAGGCAGTCCAGCAGGCCGAGCGGCGGAAAGCGCAGCACATCGAGCGGAGTGCTGAGACGGAAGAAGCGGTGCGCGTAGTACATTCCGGTGCGCGTAGGGCGTTGCAGCACCTCGGATTCCAGGCCCAGGCTGCGAATGAGTTCAAGAATGTCCGTATCGGAGGCAAACCAGTGGTGATAGAAACGCTCGAGCCGTTCCTGCCCCTCGCCGCCCTTGTCGGCGACGCGAAAGCTGCCGGCCAGGCCGCCGGCCTCGGAGTCCTTTTCGACGACGACCACGCGCAGCCCGCGGCGTGCAAGCTCCAGGGCTGCCGCAAGGCCGGTAAAGCCCGCACCGGCGATGGCGACATCTACCGTCAGGTTATCGCTGGGCATGGTCAGCGGCAGAAGAGGATGAGTGGGAGAGCACTTCGCGCACCAGGTAGAGCGGGCGCTGCTTGACCTCCGTGTAGATGCGGCCAATGTATTCGCCGACGATGCCGAGGCTGAGCATCTGCACGCCGCCAAGGAAGAGCATGGCGATGAAGAGCAGCGTCCAGCCCGGCACCCATATGCGGGTGAAGAGGCGCAGCACCAGGGCGTAGAGAATTCCCATGCCGGCAATCAATGCGGCTGCCAGCCCCATCACGCTGACCACGCGCAACGGAACCACGGAGAAACTGAGCACGCCATCCAGGGCGAGGGTGATCATGCGGCGCAGGGGATACTTCGTCTCGCCGGCCGCCCGCGGCGCACGCTCGTAGCGCAACGGAGCCTGGCGGAAACCGATCCAACTGGACATGGCGCGCAACAGGCGATGCTGCTCTTTCATTCGCAACATGGCGTCCACGGCACGGCGGTCCAGCAGCCGGAAGTCACCGGCATCTTCCGGAATGGGGCGCTCGCTGAGGCTGTTGAGCAGGCGGTAGAACCAGCGCGCGGTGGCCAGTTTGAACCAGCTCTCACCCTGGCGCGTGTCGCGCACGCCGTAGATGACTTCGTTGCCCCGGCGCCAGAGATCGAACATCTGGAGCAGCACCTCGGGCGGATCCTGCAGGTCGGCGTCCATGATGGCCACGGCCTGACCGCTGGCGTACTCCAACCCGGCGCTGACGGCACGCTGATGTCCGAAGTTGCGCGCCAGGTCAACGACCTTGACGTGAGGGTCGGATTCGTAGAGCGCGCGCAGCTGGTCTCCGGTCGAATCCTTTGAGCCGTCGTTGACGTAGACGATCTCGTAGCTTTCAACCTTGCCCGCGCCAACCGTGGACAGCACGCGCGTCAGCTCGCCGTGGCAAGCGGCAAGCACCTCCTGCTCGTTGTAGCAGGGCACCACGACGCTGAGTTGGCAGTCGCTCATTCGGAACATACTCTCCCGCCGTTAGTGTATAGCGCAGGGCCCGTGCGCCGCAGCATTTTAACCACCCGCGCGGGTTGACTACGATGCTTCCCCGCACCTTGCCTGGCGGCGCCACTTCCGGTGTAATCAAGCGATGAGCGAGCAGAAGTCCACGGAGGTGCCGGCGGCAGCCTCTCCGGCAAAGGAGTTTCTCTCCCGCCTGGCGGAGCCCTTTGCGGCCGCTGGCAATCCCGGGGATGACAACCAAACCCCGCGAGCCCGCGTGCTGGCCACCCTCTGCTTCCTGCTGGCGCTGGCCCTGCTGGTGCGGCTGCCCTACTACCATGGACGCCTCTTCCCACTGAACGATGGCGGCATGTTCGCCGAGGTGCTGGATAACCTGCGTGCCGCGCACTTCGCGCTGCCGACGCAGACGACGTATAACTTCCTGCACATTCCGCTCTCCTATCCGCCGCTGGGCTTTTACCTGGGCGCGCTGTGCACTCTGCTGCCGGGGCAGACGGCGGTCAGCGTGTTGACCTGGCTGCCGCTGGTCATCAACCTGGCCAACGTGTTGCTGATCTACTTTGTGGCGCGGGAGATTTACCCTTCGCACTTCTATGCCTCGGTGGCCGCCTGCTGCTACTGCGTCATGGGCCGCAGCGCGGAGTGGCTGACCATGGGTGGCGGACTGACCCGCGCACCGGGCGCGGCCTGCGCGGCCGTGGCCATTCTCTTTTTCCTGCGCGCCACGCGGCGCAACAGTTGGAGACTGGCGGCCATCAGCGGCCTGTGGGCGGGGCTGGCGGCGTTGTTTCACCTGGAGGGTGGAGTCTTTGCCGCGCTCTCGCTGGTCATGCTCAGCCTGTTGGAGCCCGGACGCGTGGCCAACCTGCGGCGCCTGCTGCTGGCCGGCGCGGTGGCCGTGCTGGCGGTGCTGCCCTGGCTGGCATGGGTGTGGACGCATGTAGGCTTCGATCCGCTGCGCAACGCGGCGCACTCCGGCGGAAGCTACCAGTACACCAGTCCGTCCATGTTTGTGCTGCTTGTGGCTGCCATGGCCATTGCCGTGGTCACGCGCTTCCCTTACCTGGTGTGGCTGGCCATCATCCCGTTCGTCATGCGGCGCAGCCCAACACACTATGGACCGATGGTCGGCGGCATCTGCATGGTGTGGTTTGCCAACGCGCTGGTGGTGCTGGTGGTGCGCAGCCGGAGCTGGCTACGGGCGCGTCACCGTCAGCAGTCGCTGGTGGCCATTGTGGCCCTGGGGATGGCCCTGCTACTGGGCGGAATGCCTTCCACAAGCCGCGACCGGCTGACCGATCTGCACGACAACGCGCGCGCGCAACTGAGCCCCGCCGAGTTGGATGCCATGCAGGCCGCGCAGAAATTGACTCCGCCCGAGGCGCGATTCTTCGTATTCAATCAGCGCTTTGGCGCCTGGCAGGTGGACATGGTCTCCGAGTGGTTCCCCTACTTTGCGCGCCGCCACGCGGTGAACACCGTGCAGGGGCAGGAGTGGCTGCCCGGCCGCGCCTTTGAACGCGCCGCACACGCCGAGGCCGATCTGGAGATGGCGGGCTCGCCGCGCGTGGCCGCCGAGCGGCTGCAAAAGGCGGGCGCCGATTATCTCTACCTGGCCGGTCCGCTCGATGAGAACCAGCAGTGGCTGGCGCAGGCTTTGCTTTCCGCCACCGATGGGCCGCCCATCTATCGCAACGCCGAGGTGGCGATTTACCGGCTGAAGCACGCCAACTGAGCTTTAGCGATACGCATCACGCTTTCCCCACCGCGATATACTCAGAAGGAACATGAAACGACTTGGCATCCTTCTCTCCGGACGCGGTTCCAACTTCCTGGCCATCGCGGAAAGCATTCGCCTTGGCCGCCTCAAGGCGGAAATCGCCATCGTCATCAGCAACCGCGCGGACGCCGCCGGCATTGCCAGCGCCGATGCCCTCGGCCTGAAGACTTTAATCCTCCCCAGCAAAGGCCATAAGCGCGAGGAGCACGATCAGCAGGTGGTCACCGCTCTGCGCGAGGCCGGAGCCGAACTCATCATCCTGGCCGGCTATCTGCGCCTGCTTTCACCGTGGTTTGTGCAGCAATTCCCGGGGGCCATCCTCAACATCCATCCTTCGCTGCTGCCGGCCTTTCCGGGATTGGAGGCACAGCGCCAGGCCCTCGACTATGGCGTGCAGGTCAGCGGCTGTACCGTTCACTTTGTGGATGAGCATCTCGACCACGGCACCATCATCCTGCAAAAGCAGGTTCCGGTCCTGCCCGCCGATGACGAGCACGCGCTGGCCGACCGCATTCTTGTGCAGGAGCACATCGCCTACAGCGAGGCCATCGCCCTGATCGCCAGCGGCGACTACCGCGTCGAAGGCCGCCGTGTGTTGCCCGGCCGAAGCGGTAAATCATAGCGGGCGCTGCGCTCACCATGACATTTCGCAGCTTTGAAGTGTCTCCAGGTTGACAGCAAAAGCAAACGGCGCGGATTCTCTCCGCGCCGCGATCTTTTCTATCCGAAAACTTAGTAGAGGTGGAAGTTCACTTCCATGTTGACCTCTACGGATACGGGCAGACCGTCCTTCTTGCCGGGCTCAAAGCGCCAGTTGCGCGCGGCCTCAATGGCTTTTTCGTCCAGCCCCATTCCCAGCGAGCGGATCACGCGCACGTCGTGAATGCGGCCGTCCACGCCAATCACCACGTCCAGCAGCACGGCCCCCTGGTACTTGTTCTTGCGGGCCTCGTCGCTGAACTCCGGCTCCTCACGATAGATGATGCGCGGAGCGCTGACGCCGCCGCCGACGTGATAAGCGCCGCCGCCGATGCCGCCGCCGTGGCCGGGCCCAACGCCGGGACCGTGACCGCTACCCACTCCGCCGCCGCTGCCACTGCCAATACCGCCGCCAATGCCGACGCCATTCGAGGGGATGCTGTTGAGTTTGCCCAGCGGATCGCCAATCACCGGACCCTGCGCCATCTTGATCTCCGGCGGAACAACCACCGTGGGCGCCACCGTCAGCTTTGCCTGATCCGGCGGGGTTACCGAGGGCGGAGCCAGCTGTTCCTTGCTGAACTTGGGCAGCGCCCCCTTGCTGGCCGGGTTCACGTCATGCGAGCCGCCGCCACCACCGCCGCCCACTTCCTTCTTGGACTGCTCCATGATGTAGGGGCTGATGTCCACGGCCTCGCCGGTGACGACTTTCTTGATCTCGGGCGCGTGCGTCGCTGTCCAGGTGCCCAGCCAGATGAGCAGGGCGAGAATGATCGTGTTGATGACGAAGGAGGCAACGAACGACTCCTTGCGGACCTCGTAGAGGCCATAACCATCGCCAAACAGAGTGGGCATGATCTCATGCCGCTCGTCGGGCCTGGTCGGGGGAGCCTTCTGCTGATACGGAGGTGTGGGCATACCTGTGCCTCTCAAGTATAAATCGGCGCAAGCGGCCATTGCTTGAGAAAAACGATTTGGCAATCAATCCAAAGAAGAACCCCGCCGCACCAGGAAGAATTCCGCAAGCTGGAATCGCCACCGGAAGTTGAAATCTATGAAGGGATTACTCTTAGGGGGATCTGCTCCCATGGCACAAGCTTCTATGGAACGATGACGCGCAGCGCCCCGGGCACCACCGTAATCTCCGCCGGAGTCCGGCAAACGCGCTCGCCATCGGCCCAAATGGCCAGCGGTTCCTCGCTTTCCACAAACACCTGCACGGTCCTCTGGTAGCGAACCTCCGGCACCTCAACGTGGCGGCCGGAGTAAATCTTCAGGATGTGGCGCAGGATTTTCGTGATGGGCAGCATGGGCACCCAGCATAGGTCGAGCTCACCATCGTCCATCTGCGCGCGGGGCAGCATGCGAATTCCGCTGCCGTAAACGGGCGCGCTGCCGATGGCCGCAAACAAAGTCGGCCCCTCCAGAACGGTCTCCCGGCCATCGCCGTCGTAACAAATCAGGCGCACCTGTGGCGCGCGATACGTGGACAGGGCGCGCAGGGCGGCCAGCATGTATCCGCCGTGGCGGCGCACCAGGCCCGGCATACGGTCGGCCACGCGATTGGTCTCCGCATCCAGTCCAAGGCCGGCAATGCCGGCAAAATACAACTGGCTTCCCTGCTCGGCGTTGGCCTCGGCCAGGTGCAGATGGCGGCGCATGATCTCCGGACCAAGCAATCCTTCCGGACGGGCGAAGCGGCCTTCGGAATCGGCAAAGGTGCGCGTTGGCACATCCTCCATCTCCTCGGCGGCCATTTGCGCCAGCGGATGCACCAGTCCAAGATCCAGCAGACGCACGTTGCGATGCCCCTCCAGGTATTTCTTCCAGGCTAGTCGCGCCGTGGCCACGTTGCGGATTCCCAGGCAGTGGGCAAAGTCATTGGCGCTGCCGCAGGGGATGGGCAACATGGGCGTCTCCGAATTAGCCAGGGCGGGCAGCACGCGGTGGACCGCGCCATCGCCGCCAAAGATGAGCGCCGCGTCGGGCAGATCGTTCGGCTCCAGGGCATTGCCGCGGAAGATGTTGGCGCGCTCGTCCCGGAAGGGCTCGACCAGTTGACCGCTGCGGTAAGGGTGGAGGATGGCTGCGACGCGCACCGGGAGATTGTACTCTGCGGCTTCCGACTGCGCTGCTAGGCGATGACTCCGCGGCGAAGATCGTCCTCCGCCTGCTGGAGCGACGCGATGGTGCCCAGGTCGCGCCAGTAAACGCCCCTGGCCCGGTAGGCCATGATCGACGCTCCCTGGGCGGCCAGGCGCAAGTAGGCGGGGATGATGGGGAACGCCGCATCTGCAGAGTCGTCCTCACCCAGGCGCGCGAAGATGCCCGGCGAAATCACGTGAATGCCACAGAATGCCAACGGGTGCGTGGTGGGCGCGGGACGAAACAACTCCTCCGGCTGGCCGGCGGTGTGGCGGCCGCAGAGCTGCCCGGCATCGTCAAACAGCAGCTGGCGTGTTCCGGCGCGGCGCTCCACGGCCAGGGTGGCCAGCGCTCCGCTCGCACGGTGAGCCCGCAGCATGGCGGCCAGATCAATCGCGCTGAGGACGTCCACGTTGTGCACAAGGAATGGCTCGGCGCTTTCCGTTCCATCACGCAAAAAGAAATGCGCGGCCCGCTTCAGTCCGCCACCGGTGTCGAGAATCTCCGCTTCGAAGGAGATCTCAACCCGAAGGCCAAGCCCGGAGATAAGCGTGGCATTGGCGTTCAGGAATTCTTCGATCTGTTCGGCAAAATGATGCGTGTTGACGATGACCTCGGTGACGCCCACCGCGGCCAACCTCCGCAGGGTGATCTCCAGCAGCGTGCGCCCACCCAGTGTGACCAAGGCCTTGGGGCGCTTCAGGGTGAGCGGACGCAGGCGCGTGCCCAGCCCGGCGGCCAGCACCATGGCCTTCATCGTGGCCAGCGCTCCTGCTCGCGATGCTGCAATTCCACGCGCACGCCACGCGCCCGCAAAAGCCGCGCCGTCTGCTCCGCCAAATACACCGAGCGATGCTGCCCGCCGGTGCATCCGTAGCTGACCATCAGCCGCGCAAAGCCGCGCCGGCGATATTCCGCCACGCTGATTTCAACCAGTGCCAGCGCGTGCTGAAGGAACTCCGCGACCGTCGCGTGCTGCTGCAAGTATGTGACAACCTCAGGGTCGCGCCCGGTGAGGGACTGGAAGCGCGCCTCACGCCCGGGATTGGGCAACCCGCGCGCGTCAAACGTGTAACCTCCGCCGTGGCCGCTCTCATCGGCCACCGGGCCATGGTGGAAGCTGAAGCTGGTGACGATGACGGTCAGCGGGTCGTCCGTCTTAGCAAGTTCGCCGCGCGAAGCGTCGGCTTGCGCAACAGGAGATTGTGCGGCGGCCTGACCCACAACGCCCGCCTCGGATGCCGCAACGCGGAACTCCACGATCTTTGCGTCGCTCGTCAACTGCGCGCAGGCCTTGGCCAGCGCGGGCAGCTCCGAGGCCAGCCCGGAGCTTTGCCACAGCCAGCGCAGGTTTTGGAGCGCGTACGGCACACTCTGCAAAAAGTACGTTTTGCGCTCGTAGAAGCCGCGATAGCCGTAGGCACCCAGGGCTTGCAGGATGCGCACCAGCACCCAGGCCGGATAATCGGCCAGGAACTGGCTACGGTCGAAGCGCATGTGGCGGGCAAGCGCGTCCAGATACTGCCCCAGCAACTGCTCGCGCACGGCGGGCGGCAGGTCGGCCTTGGCGTCAAACAGCAAGGAGGCGATGTCATAGTGAGGCGCACCGCGGCGTCCGCCCTGGTAGTCGAGGAAGTACGGCCGGCCCGCGTTCCGCGTGATGTCCAGCATGATGTTGCGCGACTGAAAATCGCGGTAGAGGAGGCACTCCTGCCCGGCGCTCAGCAGCCTCGCCGTCAGCCGCACGAAGTCCTCTTCCAGGGCCTGCTCGTGGAACTCCGCGCCGGCCAGCTTGAGGAAGTAATACTTGAAATAATTCAGGTCCCAGTGAATGGACTGCGCGTCAAAGGCCGCGCGCGGATAGCAGACGGAGTAATCCAGATCGCGCCCGGCAACCACCTGAAAGCGTGGCAGCTCCGCGACAACGCGGGCGTAGGCCTCAAGCGCCTGCGGCGCCAGCTCAGCTCCGCGACGGTGGGCCGTAAGGTACTGATACAGCGTGGTGTCGCCCAAATCCTCTTCCAGATACGCGGTGCCGGTGGCATCCTCGGCGTAAATCTGCGGCACGGCCAGTCCATGTTTGAGGAAGTGACGGGTAAACGACAGAAACGCAAGGTTCTCCTCGCGCACGCTGTTGAGGATGCCGATGGCCGAGTGCTGTGCGTTGGAGAGGCGCACGATGAGGCGTCCGCTGCCGCCAAGGCCGCCCTGCACGGGAGCCACGCTGGTGGCGGGCTGGCCAAAGTGGCGCTCAAAAAGTTGTCGCAAGGCGTCCATTCATTGCGCTCCGGGCGAAAGAGAAGTATCTGTGCAAGTTGCGTGGAAAGGCAAGTGCGGGGGCTAACGGAAGGCACCGTCGCCGAGGTGGAAGATCAAAGTCAACTACCCCACCCTAGCAACAGCGGCTAGGATGGGGCACCCTCAGGGTTGTTCCTGTCGGGAAGCGTGGGCTGGGGTACCCGCCCACCCGCCCGTGGCCTAATCTACTTCTCTACATATAGGGCGTTGGACGAGCACTTATGTCCTAGCCCACCCACCCACACGACCCCTCGATACATAACAGAAAACTTTCCTTTTCCGGAAACATCGTATCCCGCGTGAACAAGCGAGACGCCAACCGACGCTTTCGTTCCGGGCTCAATCTGTCGTATCTCTGAAGATCGCATGTTTACGTAACGGCCTTGGTACCTAAGAACGGCTCCATCCCGCTCAATATCAAAGAGACTAGTGGAGTTGATATTCCATTCGGGGAGTCCCGTGCGGCCGACTCCTATCGGCTCGTTAGTTGGGTTCGAGATAGTAATCTTCACCGTGATATCGGACTGCGATTTCCTAATAAGATCGAGATGACAGTACGGCTCCGATTCATTTGTAACTCCAATCGTAGCTGTCGAGATACGCTGATCCCGCGTCAGATAGCCAGCGATTGCCAGACCGAAGCAAACCGCAAGACATGTGCTGATCCCCTTCCGCATAAGATGCCTTTCTTCTTCTCGGCCATGGCTAATGCTGCCAGAGCCGGTCCGGCGGCCCTGAGTTGGCGCAGTTCCAACCCTGAGGACGCCTCAACCCTCTCAACTAGCAGCCTGCGTCCTACCACTTCCCCAACCACCCACTGACGACTATGATGTTGTCAGGCCAACGCCGCATACATCCGATGAAAACCACTGTGAATGATACCGAGCCCCGCCGCAGCCTGTTTGGAAGCGCCGTCTACAACTTTTTTGCCCTGTACCTGGGCGTCACGCCTCCGGCCCCGGGCAAGGAAGGCTTTTACGTGGGCGTGCTGCTGGCCGCCCTGCTCGCCATCATCGGCGCCGGATACCTGCTGACGCGGCTGCTGGTCGGCCTCATCTTCAATTAACAAGGCCAATTAACAAGGCCGCAACCAACAGGGCTTCCGTTTCTAGAGCTTTCACTCGCAGAGCTCCGTCAACAGAGCTTCAACTCACAGAGCCTACTAGCAGCGCCCTGTTTCATTTCCCAGACAAATGATTGCCTGCCCGCGCGTTCTGCCTGCGCACTATTTTTTGTTGCGCAGGGCGAGGGCGAAGTCGCGCGCGGCCTCAAAGCGGCGGCGGAACTCTCCGTCCTCCAGGCAGAGTCGCATGTGGCGCAGCTCGGCCTCAAAGCGCTCCAGCGCCGAGCTGATGTTGCGCGGATTGCTGAGCGCGATCTGCTCCCACATGGCGGGGTCGCTTACGGCCAGGCGCAACATGCTGTTCAGGCCTCCGGCGTGCAGCTGGAGTGCGGTATTTTCCGGGGAGCCGAAGTGCGCCTCCAGGGTCATGGCCAGCACCGAGCTGAGCATTTGCGGCAGGTGGCTGGTGTAGGCCAGGGTGCGGTCGTGCTCGGCGGGAGAGACCTCGGCCAGCCGCGCGCCCACAGCTTTCAGCGTGCGGCGCAGGGCATCCTGCAAGGGAGTTGTGCGATGGCCGAGCGGCGTCAGCAGCCAGAGGCAGTTTTCGTAAAGGGATTCGACGGCGTTTTCCAACCCACTTTTTTCGCTGCCCGCCATGGGGTGGCCGGGCAGGACGCGCTCGGCGGCCGCGGCTCCGAAGATTTCGCGGGCGGCTTCGGCAAAGGCCAGCTTGGTGCTGCCCACGTCGGTGATGAGCGCCGCGGGCTTGAGCGCCAGGGCAATCTGCCGCATCAGTCCAATGCTGGTTTCCACGGGCGTGCAGAGGAAGATGACGTCGCACTCTTTGGCCATGGCGAGGGCATCCTGCGTGCCGCGATCAATGGCTCCCATTTCGATGGCGCGAGTGACCAGGGCCGGGCGTCCGCAGCCGATGACCTGTGCGGCCAGATGGCGCCGGCCGAGGGCAAGGCCGAGCGAGCCGCCCATGAGGCCGAGGCCGATGATGCCGACCGTGCCCAGTTCGGGGGCCGGGACGGGGACGTCACTCTGGTTGGGATTCGACGAACTCACTGGCGCTCCAGGATATCCGGCGACTGCAGGCGGCGCATGGCCGCCAGGATGGCCGTGTAGATGGTGGAGAGCTCCTCGTCCGGCAGAGGGCCGTTATTGCAGCCCGCGACGTTGGCCAACACGACGGCCTCGCGCTTGGGCTCGTACACGCCAAGGTGGTGCTGCTGCTTGTAATGGCCGATTTGCAGCACGCACTTGGCGCGCCGGTTGAAGAGCTTGACCAGTTTCTGATCAATGGCGTCAATCTCGATGCGGAGCTTGTTGAGGTCAATGGCCGTCATGGCACTCCTCGAAAGGGGCGGTGGAATGACCTAGCCTAGCACTACTGGCCGTACTGGCGAACCCAGGCATCCTGCTTGAGGCGCAACTTCTTGTCGGTCCATCCGACGTAGCTGCGCTGGTTCTCATCCTTGCCGACCCAGATGCGGGTGGAGGGCGGAAGCTCGGCCTGGCCGCTGACGATGGTGAACTTCTGCAAACGCTCAAAGGTTGACTGGGCGCTGGCGATGTCCCCGGGCAGGAGGGTGATTTTGGGTGTGGACCCGGGCGCGGGCGTGGTGAAGAAGCGAGTGGTCATCAACTGGTCGTTGAAGAACGTCAGCTCCAGCTCGCCCCTCTGATCGGCCAGCATCTGATTCTTGCGGCTGATGATGAGCAGGCGGTAGGGCGGGCGGGTATCGCTGGGCAGGGGAACGCGGTCCACGAGGATGTCAAAGCTGCCATCCATCATCTTGAGCTCACGCTCGACGGCCTCCAGGCTTTGACCGCTGAAAAGTCCCGGAGCCAGGGGGCTGGGTTGCAGCTCATCGGGATTGCGGCGACAGGCGGACGCCATGGCAAACAGCACCAGCAGCAGCGCAACGGTGATCAGGCGCAGAGAAAAGTTTTTCATGACGTTCGCGGAAAGTATAAACAGAAGCGACCCCTCTTGCGTAGTAACAGATCGGTGCCCCCTCGAGATTCCCTGGTTACCATGGTTTGCATTTGCCGGTTGT
>CAVRDQ010000033.1:0-7018 GCA_963719655.1 uncultured Acidobacteriota bacterium
ACCATCGTGCCGGTCGCGCTCAGGATGGTAATGAACGCATCCGAGTCACCACCCTGGTAGCTGTTGATGATTCCCGGCAGATCCTTGAAGCTGGTGCCGCCCACGATGTAGGCCCTGTCGGTGCCATCCAGCGCAATGCCGTTGCCCTGCGCAAAACCCAGGGTGGGGTTGGTGCCGCCGATGATGGTGGTGTAGCTGAAGGTCTGTCCGTCGGCGCTCAGCTTGACCACGTACGCGTCACTGCCGCCGCTGAAGCTGTAGCCGCTCGGGTTGTTGGGCTTGGGGAAGTTCGACGATGCCGTCTGGCCGGTGATGTACGCCGCGCCGCTGGAATCCACCGCGATGCCGTTGGCCACGTCAATGCCGCTGCCGCCCATGTAGGTGGCGTAGGTCACCACGGGATCAATCACCAGCTCGCTGGTCTTGTCATACTCGCCCAGCTTCAGGCGAACCACGTTGCCGGCCTCCAGCACGTAGCCGGCTTCCACGGCCCTGGTGCCGCCCGCAACCTTTTGGTAAGCATAGGGACGGGCAAAGCGCACGGGCTGGCCCAGCACCTCGGCCACCAGGTCTCCGTTGGCTTCCGTGTACAGCCGCTCCATGCCGTCAAAGCGCAGCGCGATCTGCTTCGCATCGGCCTTGGGCGCCACGTTGAAGTCGAATTCCATGCGGCGATGATCGCCGTAGTACACCACGTCCACGCCCGGGTATACGCCGCGCGCCTGCACCCTGCCGTAGTTCTTCACGCCCAGCTGCCACTTCGCGGGATCGTTGCCCAGGTAGTAGTTGGTCACGCCCTTCTGCTCGTCCAGCGCGGTCAGTGGGGCCGACGCGACGCCCTGCTCAAAGCGGAAGCGCACCACCTGGCTGCGTTCGGTCAAACGGTCGCGCACGGCCACAGCTCCGCCCCCGGCGCTCACCGTCACCAGGGAGGCTCCGCTGTGCGCCACGTAGGCCGTGGCATCCGGCGAAGGCTCAAAGCTCAACGGAAGCTTGCCGAACATCCTGGCTGCCTCCGTCTTGCGGACGGCCTGTTCAGGCGTGCTCTGGGCAAACAGCGTGAGCGCGCTTACTAGCGCAACGGCAACGGGCAGCAACGTGCGGAGCTTCAGCTTCATGTTCGGCCTCAGGTTCGCAACCGCATCAATCCAAGAAACGCCGATCGCGAATCATTCCAACGCTTTTCATACAAACGCCGCAGCCCCGTCGCCGGGTGCTGCGGTAGATCAAAATCCATCCATCGGGAAGCCGGCCCATCGCCATGCCTCCTCCTGCTCCGGCAGCCAACCTAGTTGCCGGTAAATCCGCTCGGCGCCGGATAACCGGTGCCGTCATAGCAGCCGCCCGCCGAGTCCACGCTCACAAAAGCCTGCGTGGAAAAGCCCTGGTAGGTGATGTTCACCGTGTAGGGCTGCGTGGTGTAGGCGAAAGCGCTGTCGGTGGAGTTCGTCGGCTGGGCATGCCAGGTGCACGCCGCGTCCACCGTCTTGAGGATTCCCGAGTTGTTCAGCGAGAGTGCCGCGATCGGCGCGTTGGCGTCGGCTGAGCCTTCCAGCTCGTAGGTCGCGTGCACGGTCACAACCTCGCTCTTCGTGTTCGAGTAGTGCGCCGTCACGATGAGCGAGTCCGAGGAGCCGATGCCTTCCAGGTTCGTGGAAGCCGTGCCGGTGGCGGTCGAAGCAACCGTGATTGATTGCAACTCATAGGTCTGGCCGCAGCCCGTCCACAGCAGAGCCAAACACGCAATAACCAGCACAACCATCGCACGACGCAGCATCCTGAACTCTCCTGACGCGGGAATGATGCTTCATCTTCGCAATGTGGTAGGTGCAACACAAGGGGGTTGTAGGTGACAACCTAGATACTCAAGTCCCTGCACCTCTGGTGCCTTCCCGGGCTTGCACACTTCTCCGACCCGTGCATCCCGCCAGCCCCGCCGCATGGTTCGCAAAGAGATTTGTCCTCTACGGCAGCCTTCATGACTTGCTCCGCAGACGCAAAAAGGCCGGCCCCATCCGGGACCGGCCCTTGTGATACTCCAGTGAATACGCCTAGTTCGCCGTGTCGGCCATCAACTGCTCGCGCGTCGCGGCGTCTTTTTCGGCCTCGCCTTCGCTCTGCGGCAGGGCCAGCGCCAGCACCTCTTCAATGCTGGCGACATAGTGCACGCTGACGCCTTCCATCTGCTCCGGCAGCACGTCTTCTTCCACGTTCTGCTGGTTCTCCGCCGGGAAAATAATCACCTTCACCCCGGCGCGTTTGGCCGCCAGGAACTTCTCCTTGACGCCGCCGATGGGCAGCACGTTGCCGCTCAAGGTGATCTCGCCGGTCATCGCCAGGTGGGGACGAACCTTGCGATCGGTGAGCAAACTAACCAAGGCCGTCACGATCGTCACACCCGCCGAGGGCCCATCCTTGGGGATGGCTCCGGCCGGCACGTGAATGTGCAGGTCGTAGTTGGTGAAGACCTCCGGGTCAATGCCCAGCACGCTGGCGTGCGCCCGAACCCAGCTGTAAGCCGCCTGCATGGACTCCTTCATCACGTCCTGAATCTGGCCCGTGATGCGGAACTCGCCCTTGCCCTTCATCTTGATCGCCTCGATGAAGAGGATGTCGCCGCCCGTCGGCGTCCAGGCCAGGCCCACCACCACTCCGGCGTGCTTGGTGCGCGCCGCAATCTCGGTGTCCACCCGAACCTTGATGCCGCCCAGCATCTCCTGCACCACCTCGCGCGTGACGACCAGCTTTTCGGTGTTGCCCTCCACAATGCGTCGCGCCTGCTTGCGGCAAATCGTGCCGATCTGGCGCTCCAGTCCGCGCACGCCGGCCTCGCGCGTGTAATGCCGGATGAGGAATCCCACGGCGTCTTCCGTGAACTCGATCTGCTCCGGCTTCAGCCCGTTCTCCTCCGTCTGGCGGCGGATCAGGTACTGGTAGGTGATGTGCCGCTTGTCCTCCTCGGTGTAGCCGTGCAGGTCAATGATCTCCATGCGGTCGCGCAGCGGATCGGGAATCGTATCCAACTGGTTGGCCGTGGTGATGAACAGTACCTTGCTCAGATCGAACGTCACGTCCAGGTAGTTGTCGCGGAAGGTTCCGTTCTGCTCCGGATCCAAGGCCTCCAGCAACGCCGCCGTGGGATCGCCACGGTAGTCGCGTCCCACCTTGTCGATCTCGTCCAGCATGTAGACGGGATCGTTGGTCTCGGCGCGGCGAATGCCCTGGATGATCTGCCCCGGCATGGCGCCTATATAGGTGCGGCGGTGGCCGCGAATCTCCGCCTCATCGTGCATTCCGCCCAGGCTCATGCGCACGAACTTCCTGCCCAAGGCCCGAGCGATGCTCTTGCCCAAAGACGTTTTGCCCACGCCCGGAGGCCCGAAGAAGCAAAGAATCGGACCCTTCATCTTGGGATTCAGCGAGCGCACCGAGAGGTAATCCAGAATGCGGTCCTTCACCTTCTTCAGGTCGTAGTGGTCCTCATCCAGCACCGTCTTGGCCTTGGTGATGTCCACCTCCGTGCCGCTCGACTTCGTCCACGGCAGCACCACCAGCCACTCCAGGTAGTTGCGCGTCACGCTGTAATCGGCCGCCATGGGAGACATCCGCGAAAGGCGAGTCAGCTCCTTCAACGCCTCTTTCTTCACGTCTTCCGGCATGCCGCTCTGCTCAATCTTTTCCTTGAACTCCTCCACGTCGCGCGAGGCGTCGTCCTGCTCGCCCAGTTCCTTCTGGATGGCCTTCATCTGCTCGCGCAGGTAGTACTCGCGCTGCGTCTGCTGCACGCGGTCCTGCACTTCGCTCTGAATCTTGTTGCGAAGCTGCTGCACCTCCAGTTCCTTGGCCAGATGCTGGTTGATCTTCTCCAACCGCAGCCGCACGTCGTAGGTCTCCAGCACGTCCTGCTTGTCGCGCGTGTTCAGCGAGGGCAGCGAGCTGGCCACAAAGTCCACCAGCCGGCCCGGCTCCTCGATGTTCATCGCCACCGTCGAAAGCTCATCGCTCAAGGTCGGCGAGCCCGACACAATCTGCTGGAACAGGGTCAGGATGTTGCGCTGCAGGGCCTCTACCTCGGAATTCAGCTCGGGATTTACCTCGCTGACCGTGGCCACCGTGGCCTTCATATAAGGAGCCAGCTGCGTGTACTCCAGCACGCTGACCCGCTCAATGCCTTCGGCAAAGACAAACAGGCTCTGGTTCGGCATCTTGACCACCTTGTGAACCGTGGCCAGGGTGCCGATCGGGTACAAGTCCACCGGTTGCGGTGAGTCAATCCGCGCCTCGCGCTGCGCGATCACCACAATCGTCTTGTCTTCTCCCAGAGAGTTGATCAGTTGCACCGAGCTCTCACGCCCCACCGTCAGCGGCAGCACCGCATGGGGGAACAACACCGTGTCGCGCACCGGCAGCACGGGAAGATCGCGTACAGGACGGGTATTGGCTGCAATTGGAACGTGGTCAAGATTGCGGGTCTCGTTCGCCATCGTGGCTCCTTGAGTAAAACGTACTCAACTTTGATGACTATCTTATACGAAAAGTTTCAGAGCGCATAAAATCATGAAAACAATAAGCTTTCTACTTCACTCTTCCGCCCATCGCCGAAAGCTGGCCCCAAACCGGTCCATTTCAGCGCAGCGGGCAAAGGCGTCCCTCCACCAGGGCAGGGACTTCCATCACAATCCTCAGGGGCCGGATTGTAGCCCCATCCCCACCCCGAGGCAAGGAACTTTCTCGTCTCACTCACTCGGCTCATCCACCCGGCTCATCCGCCCGATTCATCCGCCCGGCTCATCCATCCGATTCCCTTCCCGATTCCCTTCCCCAGCCGCCATTTGGCCGCAAAGCAAAAGCCTCCGCGCCAGGCGGAGGCCATCGTCATCATTCTTGAAGTTGGCTACCCCTGCGCTCCGGAGGCCAGTCCCTTGCGCTGCTTCTCCACCCTGCGCAGCTCGCGGCGGCGGCCGGCGTCCTCGTAGCGGCGGCGCTCTTCCACCGTCTCGGTCACCACGGGAGGCACCAACAGCTTCCGGCCCTCGCGGTCCACGGCGACAAAGGTCAAATAGGCCGAGCTGACGTGATGACGCTCGCCCGTGAAGTAGCTCTCCACCCACACCTTGATGCCGACCTCCATCGAGGTGCGGAAGACCCGGTTCACCGAGCTTTTGAAGATCACCAGGTCGCCGACGTGCACCGGAAACAGGAAGTCCAGGTGATCGGTACTGGCCGTGACCACGTAGTTGCGCGAGTGGCGATGCGCGGCCAAGGCTCCGGCAATGTCAATCCAGTGCATCAGCCGGCCGCCCAGCAGAGCGTTCAAAGGGTTGGCGTCGTTTGGCAGCACCAGCTCCACCATCTCGCTGGCCGACTCCTTCACCGTCCGCGGCGTCAGGTCCGGCGAGGTCTGTTCCGTGTTGTTTTCCGCAGGATGATTCAGGTCAGGCGTGTTCAGGGAATGATTCAATGCAGTTCCTCGCAGTTCGAATGCTTTGCGTCCTCGGCGCGGTGTGGCGCCCGCCGCCGGTGTGGCTGGGAATGCGCTCTTGATGGCGCTGGTGCTTTTCGCGGTGGCGCGCGGACGATGGTGGCGGACGGCCGCGGCGGTGGGCTGTGCGCCCGCCCTTCTCTTCTGTTGCTGGTGTCGCCGTTTGCGCCGATATCGTCCCGGCCAACTGGAGATGAGCGTCATCGATGTCGGCCAGGGCGACAGCATTCTGTCGGTCTTCCCCGACGGCAAACGCATGCTGATGGATGGCGGCGGCATCCCGGCCTTCGGCCACCAGACGCGATCGCAGCTCGATACGGGCGAGGACGTCGGCGCCGTATTATGGAGCGCGGCATGCGTTCCATCGATATCGTGGCGCTTTCGCATGCGCATGACGATCATGTCGGCGGACTGCCGGCGGTGGTGGCCATTTTCGCCCCCGCGAATTATGGACCGGCTACCCCCATAGCGCCGGTCGGCGTAAAGCCACGCGACGAAGCGGCGCGCGATGGTGTGAAGATCTGAACTGATGGGAGGCGCCGCGGCATTTGATTTCGGCGGGGCGGTGATCGATGTGCTGGCTAAATGGATTGTTCACCAGGGCGCTGCCGTTTGTCGTACTTGTGATCGTGTCTTTAAAGTTTGAGATGCGCCAGGATTTTGCAGAGCCGAAGCGGCGAGCGCGAGCAGGTTACTACAGCAGGAGGGTGATACCCTATTCGCGGTGCGCGTGATACTTTCAGTTGTCCCTCCGCGTCATCCGTATTTTATCTTTTCTGAGCGCTGAACGCGCTGGGCGATCGTCATGAGCGCCCTTCCTCCGGCCCCTCCATCGATAGCCCGGCATCATGGTAATGAAGAAACTGACGGCGACGGGCTGCTCGGCGTCAGTGGTCTGAAGAACTGGTGGGCCCGCAAGCTGAACACGTCGGCGAGAATGTTTGTGGGGAATGACTGGATTTTCGCGTTCAGGCCGCGGACCACGGTGTTGTAGTAGTGGTGCGAGTTTGCAGCAAAATCCAGAAACCTCTTCTGTCCTGGCTTAGCGTATTCTTCTCGCAGTTGTGTGAATTCTTCCTGGGGTTTCAGTTCCGCATAATTCTCGGCGACGGCGAACAGGCTCTTCAGCGCTCCGGTAAGCTGATACTCAGCCACTGCCTCGCCCTCTCCGGCGCGGTCGCTGGCATAGCTTGCGCAGCGAGATTGGCAACGTTTTCGAATGTTCCTTTTATCTGCGTGGCGTAGCCTTTGACGGTTTTGACGAGTATTGGCAATGAGGTCGTGGCGGCGCTCCAGCTGCACGTCAATGTCGGACCAGGCGGAGTCGGTGTGCACGCGCAGCTGCACCAGGTCGTTATACATGCCCATCAAGACGACCAAGATGAGGACGAGGATACGGACGCGACCACTATACTGACCATGAGCGTCTCGCAGGGGAATCGACCTAAGGCTTTATGCGTCCAGGCTCTGACCTCTGAGCCACTGGCATGGTACAACAATATGCAACCGAGCGAAAGGCTTATAACATAAACATAA